>JABMRO010000587.1 GCA_013202635.1 Planctomycetota bacterium | reverse complement strand
GCACCGGGTCAGTTGACAATCGAGCAGTTTAAGGAATTGTACCATTATGATGATATTACATCCGAGACCGAACTTTTCGGGGTGATAGCCAATCCGGTCGGACATTCTCTAAGCCCGGCGATTCATAACGCCTGCTTTATCAAAAAACAAATGAACAAATTATATTTGCCGTTATTGGTCGGGGGGGGACAGCAGGAATTTAACTCGTTTTTACATAACGTCATTACAAGAAAGTGGCTGAATTTCGTCGGTTTTAGTGTAACAATTCCTCATAAACAAAGTGCTCTGGAATTTGCCCAGGCCAATGGGGGCTATGTAGAACCTTTGGCTGAGAAGATAGGGGCTGTTAACACATTGATTATCGGCGCAGATGGCAAGCTAAGCGCTTACAATACTGATTATTTGGCGGCATTGGATGCGGTTACTTCTACGCTGGATATCGATAGAGACGGCTTAAGAGGACTTCCGGTCACAGTTGTCGGTGCCGGCGGTGTAGCAAGGGCGATAGTTGCAGGTTTAAGTGATGCCGGAGCACAAATCCACATTTACAATCGTACTGTAAGTAAAGCCGAAAAACTTGCGGCCGAATTTAATTGTGATTTCGCACCGTTGGATGATTTAATGGATATGAACGCCAAGCTGGCAGTAAACTGCACCAGTATTGGGATGCATCCAAATGTTAACGCCTCACCTGTACCTCAGGAATGCCTGAAAAGTGATATGGCGGTCTTTGATACTGTTTATAATCCCGCCGAGACTTTACTGTTAAATCAGGCACAGCAGGCCGGGGCGAAAACAATCGACGGCATCTCAATGTTCGTCAATCAGGGCATGGCTCAATTCAAACTATTTACCAAAACCGACGGCAACGCAGAGCTTATGCGAAAAACCATTTGTCAACATTTACACAATGGAAAGTAATGTTTGATACTGAAAAGCTGATATCTGATTATTCAGATTTGATTGAAGAACACCATACGTGGCTTACACCTTTCGGAAAGCAAAGGCTTGATAAATGGGAAGAATTACTTAAAGCCAATTCTGAATCCGCTATTTGTGAAGCTGCAACACGGAGATTGTTATCGAAACACGGAGTAAAAATAGAACCTTATGAGGACATTTCTTATGGAGGTCCTGACTTTTTATGCTTACCAAACAGCAAAAGATTTTACATTGAGGTTACATGTATAACGATAGATGCCGCAACCCGGGCAACAGGTTTAGTTCCTAATTCGCCTAGTCAAACCTATACACCTAAACCACTGACAAGAAGAATATTCTATGAGATGTGTAATAAGGTACCACAACTGAGGAATTTGGACGCTCCGAGTTTATTGGCAATCGGTACCTTACATGATAGTGCAGGACATATTTCTTTCAGCAAAGAACCGGCAAAGGAGGTTTTGACGAGTACGCCAAAAATATCCGTTCAATTCGATATAGAGCAAGGGCGAGCCATAGGTGAACCCTATCTGACTACAGACTTACAATACTCTGGATTCGTCCGCCAGGATAAAAACTCAATTACTTCAATCGAAGATGCAAGGAAAACAATCTCGGCGCTTTTACTATGTTCTTTCGGAACTGAGCTAGTACGCGCTTTAGGTGTACTACATCCTAATCCTAATCACGCTTTCGACAGGACACTATTGCCTCAGATAGAGTTTTGTAGATTAGCCGAAGGGTACCAAACCGGCCCGTTTACGCCGGAATGGATTTAGTCAGATCCAGTTAGAATTGTCATTGCTCAATTTACTTGTTGCTCTGTTGTGGTTGTTGCTGGTATTATTGTGTAAATATGGTTGATGCTCAAAAACAAATTAACTATTGGCAGACAAGCGGCGATGAGGATTTTGCAGCGGCTCAATCACTGCTGGAGAAGGATCATTTGCGACATTGTCTTTTCTTTGCGCATCTCGCTATTGAAAAGATGCTCAAAGCACATGTGACGCGGCAAACAAATGATATTCCACCACGTATTCACAACCTTGTTCGTCTTGCTGAGAAGGCTGAGTTATCACTTGACACTGAGCAAATAACCTTTTTGCGGAGCTTTGATATTTTCCAACTGGAAGGTCGCTATCCGGACTCTACACAAATTCTCCTGGATTCAAAAGCCGCACAAAGAAAGCTATCAAAAGCTGGAGATATCATAGAAATGGTTGAAAGCACAGTTATGACCGCTATACAGCGTTATGTCAAGGCTCTAAGCTCATTGGGTATCCATACCCATCGACTTGTACTTTTTGGTTCCTTCGCACGAGGCGATGCCAATGAATTCAGCGATATTGATTTGGTTGTAATTGCACCGGAATTTGATAGAGCTTGTGAAGTGGCGCTCATAGAAAAGCTCTGGCAAGCGACTATTTCAGCGGACAATCGTATCGAGCCTATTCCGTGCGGAGAACAGGAATGGGAAACTGACCAAGGCCGTCCGATTCTTGAAATTGCCCGTCGTGAAGGCGTTATCATAGCCGCTTAGTAACATACTTCTTCCAAAACTGGAACAATGAATAACAGCTACCTGGGGAAATTTCATGCGTCGAAAAGACCAGGAAATAAATGATATTGCTACTATAGAAGGTATTATCCGCAAGGGGCAAGTATGCCGTCTGGCTTTATCTGAAAACGGGCGGCCATATATCGTTCCTCTTTGCTTTGGCTATGAAGATAATAACTTATATTTTCATACCGCCCGTGAAGGTAAAAAGCTGGATATACTTAGAAAAAACGACAATGTCTGTTTTGAGATCGACATAGACCAGGAGCTTGTTAAAGGGAAAAAGGCATGTAACTGCAGTATGAAATACCGAAGTGTTATAGGATTCGGTAAGGCAGAACTTATAGAAGACATCGAACGAAAACGCAGAGCATTTAATATTATCATGCAGAATTATTACGAAGGCTTTTTTAAATATCCTGAAGAATCTATTCAGAACACGGTAATCATAAAAGTTGAAATAGAAAGTATGACAGGAAAAAAGCTGGGTTATTAGAAATTTCCATAAGCTAAGTCAGGCAAGACAGGTTTTGTCCGGCACGATATTGCCATTTCACAATTTAATTGTTGCTCTGTGGTAATGATTGTTGGTATATTAAAAGCGGTAGGGAAAATGGATTCCTGTTCCTTCGACTTTGCTCAGGGCAGGTTTTGCAGGAATGACAAGTTGTGCTTGCATTGATGTGAAGAAATGACATTTGCCGATAGTGAAAGTGTTTTTTAATGGTGGCGATGAACAAAATAGAAGAGTTCGGCCGGAGAATTGGCCTGGAGTTTGGTGCTGAACAGGTAATACTGTTTGGCTCTTATGCGCGAGGCACTGTCACCGAAGATTCGGATGTGGATCTGCTGGTCGTCGGGCCTTTTAAGGGCAGAAGCGTGGATAAATCGGTCGAAATTCGGATGAAGCTTCGACCCGGATTCCCCATAGACCTGCTCGTTCGTACTCCTGAAAAAGTGCGCCAGCGAATGGAAATGGGTGATGACTTCATGCGAGAGATTCTTGAAGAAGGGAAGGTGCTCTATGAAGCCGATGACCGCTGAATGGGTCGCCAAGGCCGAAGGAGATTTTGCTATCATGGAGCGTGAATGCCAGGTGACAGAGAATCCCAACTATGACGGTATCTGTTTTCACGCGCAACAATGTGCCGAAAAATACTTAAAGGCCCGGCTTTGTGAGGTTGATATTACATTCAGCAAAATCCACGACTTGGTTGCTTTACTCGATCAGGTTCTTGAAGTTGAGCCAACGTGGGAGAGCTTCCGAGAAGACCTTGCGTACCTTTCGGACTTCGCCGTAACTTTTCGCTATCCTGGCGAATCAGCCGACGCCGAATCAGCAATCGATGCCCAGCGTCGCTGCCATCGATTTCGTAATGCAGCACGCGATGTACTGGAATTATAGACGTAAACTCATTAAGGACAAACTGAATGGCCAAGAGTAAAAGCAAAAAAGCTGAGAAAGTGGTATTGGCGTATAGCGGGGGCCTGGATACGAGTGTTATTCTGCCATGGCTTAAGGAAACCTACGGTTATGAGGTAATAGCGTTTGCGGCGGAGTTAGGGCAGGGCGATGAATTAACCGGCATTAAACGTAAAGCCCTGGCGAGCGGGGCAGTCAAGTGTATAGTCAAGGACCTGCGTAAAGAATTTGTCCAGGACTACCTCTGGCCTATACTCAAAGCAGGCGCTGTCTATGAAAAAAAGTATCTGTTAGGGACGAGTGTCGCCCGGCCTCTAATCGCCAAGCATCAGGTGGAAGT
>JABMRO010000586.1 GCA_013202635.1 Planctomycetota bacterium | reverse complement strand
CAGGAATCCCTCAATCTTGTTTCTTTGCGCCCATCAATTCCAGCATCGCTTGGCCGAAAGCCCTGCCGATTTTCGAAAAGGTGATCGCGCTTCCGAGATAGTGATAACCATAATCCGAACCCACCTTGTTCCACTCGTCGATGTGCTCTTTCCAGTTCTTAACGAGGACGGCAGCCTTTTTGTCCCAGAAGACATCAGTTTTGACAACTTTGGTATTTCCCCTGAATTCCGGGATTAGCTCAATTGATGCCTGGGCATTCTTAATTATCTGCATCTTCTCACTGGCGCCATCAGGGCCGTTCTGACCCATCTGGCCAATGACAAAAGGTAAATCAGGTCTTTTCAAATCCTTCCGTATGTCGCGGATGAAGTTGGCCATATGTTTGTCGTAGTTATTCAGAAAATCCGGGTCGAACATATCATTCCAACCCTGAAACCAAACAAAACCGGCAATTTCAAAGCCTTGTCCTTTGTACTGAGGAAAACGAGTTTTCAGTTCATTCAGGGTAGTGTTGATTTCCTTCATCATTTCCCTGTAGTATTTGCCGTACATGTCTCTCACGTCATCAAGCGTGATTTCCGGCCTCTTCCGTTTCTTGTTACGCTCATTGGTTTGCTGAACAATTTGTTTGAGCTTCTCTTCGCTTGGCAAGCCTGAACTCGGAGGACGAAAATCCCGTCCTAAACTCTTGCCGCCCCAGGCTGTCTTTATGATGAGCACTTGTTCTTCAAAATGGTCGCCGACCGTGTTGCCAAACTCCAGTTCCGGGCCGATGCGGTTGGGAGAGCCGAAACCAACGGTGAGCTTACCTTTTCTGTTGAGGAAGTTTATCCAAACGTCATCTCGCACCACCCATTTCCCGTCTTTCCTGAGGTGTTTGAAAATATCCCGGGTCTCAGGCTGGTCAGCCTGATACTCTAACAATTCAATTTTTGCTTTGCCTTCCATATTGGACTGACCTGCCAATATGAAGACTTTTACTTTTTTTGAACTATCCGCTCCAATGCTCAATGTACTCAACAAACAAATTCCCAATAACAGATATCCTGTAGTAATCAATCTCAATTTCATGACTTCTTTTTCCATATTATTTTACTTGTTGTATTACCATCAGCTTATCAACATACTGATTTTATAGTCTATGCTGTACAGTTTGTATATGTCAACTGAAAAGAACCTGCATTTATCATGGAGTGTGCACCAATATTATTTATTAAGCGGTAAGTCGCTTCTTGTGTAATCATGGGATACATACCATATAGTAATAGTCCTTGAATTATCAGGTTCCTGTGATAATATCCAGTTATGAAATACATGCCACACATTGAAAATTAGTGGAGGACATCAATGGAAATCAAAATACAGGATTTAATGCTAAGCAGCGGCGTGAAATTCGGAACAAGTGGTGCTCGCGGCCTTGCCGATGACATGACGGATTTCCTCTGTTATGTATATACCAGGGGATTCCTGCAATATCTTGAGTCTGCTGGTGAAATCAGGAAGGCACGAATAGAGGTTGCTGTTGCAGGCGATTTTCGTCCGAGCACAGACAGGATTATGCAGGCTATTCGTTGTGCTGCTGCTGATATGGGCTACACACCGGTAAATTGTGGAAAGATCCCTTCACCGGCAGTAGCGCTTTACGGTATTGAGAACCATATTCCTGCAATTATGGTGACCGGTAGTCATATTCCGGCCGACCGAAACGGCATCAAGTTCAACAAGCCTTCCGGCGAGATTCTAAAAGCCGATGAAGCCGGTATCCGCCGGCAGTTGGTTGCCGTCGATGACAGCCTCTTTAGGGATGCAAATAGTTTTTCATCGTCATTCGATGAACAATGGACTCTGTCGAATACTGCCCGCCGGAGGTATGTTGGGCGATATCTCGATGTCTTTCCGGGTGACTGCCTTAAGGGCAAGCGGATTGGTGTATATCAGCACTCAGCCGTTGGGCGTGACATCATTTTGGAGATTGTCAAAGGCCTTGGCGCTGATGCGGTTGCTTTAGGCCGCTCGGATACATTTATTCCTGTTGATACGGAGGCGATTCGTCCTGAAGATGTTGAGTTGGCGGCGAAGTGGGTGGCGGAAGATTCCTATGATACAATTATCTCTACAGATGGCGATAGCGACCGCCCGTTAATTGCCGATGAAAGAGGCCATTGGCTTCGTGGTGATGTGGCTGGAATTCTCTGCGCAAAATATCTTGGCGCAGACTCTGTCAGCACTCCGGTTAGCTGCAATAGTGCTGTTGAAAAGTCGGCTTACTTCAAGAGTGTCAGACGCACACGAATCGGGTCGCCTTTTGTTATTGAATCGATGATTGATGCGAGTAAGGGTGGAGCAAAAGTGGTCGTCGGTTATGAAGCCAACGGTGGTTTTCTAACGAACTCCGACATCCCGCTGTTTGGAAAAAGTCTCCGGGCTTTGCCGACACGTGATGCAGTTATACTCCACCTTTGTATTATTCTGCTTGCTGTAAGGGAAGGTAAGAAACTTTCCGAGCTTACAGACGACCTGCCCGAACGTTACACGGCAAGTGATCGTCTAAAGAACTTTCCACAGGAAGACAGTAAATATATTCTTGATTTATTTAATTCCGGCGATGTTGCGAAAGACCAGGCCCAAGCCACAGATATTTTTGGTGAGCTTTGTGGCATTTGTTCTGGTATCGACCGAACCGATGGCCTGCGCATGACTTTTGACAGTGATGAAGTCGTACACCTGCGACCTTCCGGTAACGCTCCCGAGTTCCGTTGTTACAATGAAGCTGCTGCTGCGGATCGCGTCGTTGAGCTAAATTCTGCCTGCATGAAGATTCTGACCACAATGAAACAGGATTCTAATCAGACACGTTAAAAAACATATTCTCAGCTCTGTTAAAACATCTGCGCAAAACCAGTTGGTATTCGATTGGATTCGTAAAGCCCTCGAGAAAATACTTGTCTTTCTGGCACAAATATGGTAAGATGAAAGAATGGATTTTGGAGGAACACCATTAGTCAATGTAAAATCCTTGCTTAAAGTATAAACCATACACAAATATTCTTAAGGAACCAAATGATGCGAAACAATTTATTTAGGCTATTCCTGGTTATTTTGTTTGCTTTTTCAGCATGGGCGGATGAAGAGTCCGAGAAGAAAGAAAAAACTAAATTAAGCGTCGAAACATTCAGTGGAATAAAATTAAGAAATATTGGTCCGGCCTTAATGTCAGGGCGGATTGCCGATGCCGCCATTGATCCAACGCAACCAAACACCTGGTATGTCGCAGCGGGTTCAGGTAACATATGGAAGACCGTCAATGCCGGCACGACCTGGACTCCCATTTTTGACAAATATGGATCATATTCAATCGGTTGTGTTACGATCGATCCTTCCAACCATCACGTTATTTGGGTTGGGACGGGTGAAAATGTTGGGGGGCGTCATGTTGGTTACGGCGATGGTGTCTATAAAAGTCTTGATGGCGGCAAGAGTTTCAAGAACATGGGGCTCAAGGATAGTGAGCACATCGCAAAAATCCTCGTGGATCCTCGCGATTCCAACACAGTTTATTTAGCATCTCAGGGACCTCTATGGTCAGCAGACGGGGATCGTGGACTGTATAAAACAACCGATGGCGGCAAAACCTGGGTGCAAATTCTTTCTAAAGGACCTTACACAGGGGTGACAGACGTCGTATTTGATACCCGCAATCCGGATGTCATTTATGCCGCTACCCATCAACGTCATCGCACTGTATGGGCATTGGTTAATGGCGGGCCGGAGACGGGGATATTCAAATCAATTGATGCAGGTAAAAGCTGGAAGGAGTTGAAAAGCGGTTTGCCCGGTGAGGACATGGGAAAAATAGCCTTAGCTGTATCTCCAATTAAATCCGATGTGGTTTATGCCTCGATAGAATTAGCTGGAGGTAAAGGCGGTTTTTGGCGCTCGGAAAATGGTGGACAAAGCTGGAGCAAAATGAGCAATTACGTCAGTAGCGGGACCGGGCCGCACTATTACCAGGAAATCTATTGTGATCCGCACCGTTTCGATGTGGTCTATCAGGCGAATGTTCGTTTAGGACGCACAGAAGATGGCGGTAAAACATGGCATATTGTAGAAAGCCGCTGGAAACACGTTGACAATCATGTCGTGGTTTTTCATCCGAACGATTCTGATTTTCTATTGGTCGGGTGTGATGGTGGGCTTTACAGGTCTTTCGATCGTGGCAAAACATTTGAATATTTCCCAAATCTTCCTTTGACCCAGTTCTACAAAGTAGATGTTGATTATGATGAACCGTTCTACAATATGGTGGGCGGTACTCAAGACAACGCTACCCAGTATGGCCCAAGCCGCACGTCAAATTCATCAAGCATTCGTAACAGCGACTGGCAAGCAATCATTGGCGGTGATGGGCATGATTGCGCCATTGATCCCGAGAATCCGAATATTATTTATGGTGAATCACAACAGGGGTATTTAAAGCGATTTGACAGGATCACTGGTGAAGGAATCGATATCCGCCCACGTCCGGCTAAAGGCGAAGAAGACCTGCGATTCAACTGGGACTCACCTATCCTTATTAGTCCTCATTCCCACACTCGCCTATATTATGGCTCCAAGAAACTGCACCGCAGTGACGACCGCGGCGACTCATGGACGACCATCAGCCCCGACCTGTCACGCAATCTGGATCGTTATAAGTTGAAACATATGGATAGGGTGTGGAGCATCAACGCAGTTTACGATACTGGGGCCATGTCGCAATATGGCAATATCACTTCCATATCCGAATCTCCTTTGAAGGAAGGACTTATCTATGTTGGCACTGATGATGGTCTTATCCAGATAACTGAAGACAAAGGTCAGACCTGGCGGAAAGTGGAGCGGATTTACGGTATCCCGGAAGAGGCGTTCGTTAATGACATCAAAGCGGACCGTCACGATGTTAACACAGTTTATGCTGTTTTAGATAATCACAAGACCGGAGATTTCAAACCCTACCTGATGAAAAGCAATGATCGCGGCAGGACCTGGCATTCCATTACAGGCGATTTACCCGAACGACAAATTCTCTGGCGGTTTACACAGGATCATGAAAAGCGCGATTTATATTTTCTTGGTGCTGAATTCGGCCTGTATTTCAGTATTGACGGAGGAAACAAATGGATACAACTCAAAGGAAATGTCCCAACGATTTCCTTTAGAGATATT
>JABMRO010000585.1 GCA_013202635.1 Planctomycetota bacterium | reverse complement strand
TCGAAATATCCTTCCATCTGGCCTAATTCGATGAATTCGTCGATACCGACATAATCAATCAGATTAAGCTGTTTATCAAGCAATGACGCCGCCACTTCATATCGCCTGTTAAGTCGCGTTCCGCTAAGAGACATCGTGCTGATTGCTCCTAACGTTAAAACAGCTCCGGAAAGGATGGCGCTGGCAACGAGTGTCTCAATCAGACTAAATGCTTTCTTGTTTTTTATGGCCCGGATCATGATTCTGCGTCCAAATCGATAACTCCGACATCCACGTCCTCAGCTATGCCGTCATTCACTTTTGCCTTGCCCGTTGCAGCCGAAATAGTAATTGTATAATGGGTTTTGCCGTTACCTATCTGGATTACAGCCGTTCGTGCTGTACCGTTCGCTGAAAATACTACCGACTGCTCATCCTCATCCTCCTCGGTTGCTGTCACTATACTTATCGGTGCAATCTTAATGTCCTCGAAGCTGATTTCATCGTCAAATGCTACCGGCTTGCAAAAAGAATCTCTCACGATCATCTGTTCTGTTTGTCCGCCTTCTTCGTCCAATTGTGTTGTCACTAAGTGAAATCCGTTATTGGCTGTATCTAATACTATTTTGTACTGTCGTTGTTTCTCAATCGCCATTATCCTTGCATATTTGGCCGTAAGGAAAAAATCACGCGCTGCTTTTTCAACTAACAGCTTCTTATATGTCCCTATATAAATACCTCCTCCAAGACCTCCCAGAAGTCCTATGATAACTACTACCACTAACACTTCCACAAGTGTAAAGCCGCATTCCTTCGCGTTGACCTTAACTTTTGACTTTTGCCTTTGCATTTCTTACAAACTCACCCGATTTTATAGTTTATGCCTTATGAACTGCCGGTTGTTTAATCATTGAATATATCTTCGGCGTCAGCCTCCCCACCCTCTGTGCCGTCCGCTCCGAGACTTACCAAATCGAAACTGCCCGGATTGATTTCGCCTTCGGCGATATATATATAAGGATTGTCCCACGGATCGTTCAGTTGGCTGGCCTTTAGATACGGCCCGTTCCATTTTTCCTCAAGCCCTGGTGGCGGAGTCAGCAAGGCTTCAAGCCCCATAGAGTCATCCGGATACTGCCCGCAATCAAGGCTGAATCTTTCAATTGCGCTTTCGATAATTGTCATCTTGGGCTTTGCCAGGTCCTTTTTGGCCTTGACGATCGATTTAAACATTTTCGGCGCAACAAATCCTGCAAGTAGCCCTAAAATAACAATCACTACAAGCAGTTCTATAAGTGTGAATGCCTTTCTCGTCTGCTTCTTCCACTTCATTTGATCACCTTTCTAAAGAAACTAAAAAACTCAAAACTAAATATCAGAACCACGAGTGTAAGCGAGAATTTATAAACTCAAAACTAAGAACTAAAAACTCAAAACTGTTTTAAAGCATCCCTCCACCAAGAGTCATTGCCACGATTGGCAAAAGCGTTGCTATTATTATGAATCCTATTATTAAAGCTAACAGTAATATCAACATCGCCGGGAAAATCGCCATAAATCTGTTTATCGCCGAATCTGCGTCAGTATCGAAAGTATCGGCGGCATTCAAAAGCAGTTCGTCAAGCTTGCCTGTCTGCTCACCAATCGAGACAATTTGCACTAACAGGGGTGGAAAATGTCCCGACTCGCTCAAAGGTTCGGCCAGCGACTCGCCGCGCTTGACTTTTTCAGCCACTGCATCGATTTCCATGCCCAGCAATTCGTTGCCGAGCGTATCGCGAACTACACTAAGGGCTTCCAAAATGATAACCCCCCCCTTGGTGAGCGCCCCAAGTGTCCGAGCAAATCTGCCCACCGCTATCGTCTGCAATACCGAGCCTAATACAGGTATTCTCAGCTTAAAAGTGTCCCACTTGAGTTTGCCGGCGGTTTTTGTCCATCTTGAAAGGTAATACAGCCCTGCCCCTATCATGGCCAGAAAAATCCATCCATAGACCTTGGTGAATAAAGCTTTCGAGAATCCGCTTATTCCCATCAATATCCTTGTCGGCAGGGGCAGCAAGGCACCGGTTTCGCTTATCGTTCCTATTATGGTTGGCAGTATCCAGGTGATTATAATAGCCACTGACGCAAGTCCTATGCACAATACGAATATAGGATATGCGGAAGCATTTTTCATATTTGTCTTTATCTTCTCGTCCCTGGTCAGTATCCCCGCCAATTGGGCAGTCGTTTCTTCGAGCATTCCTCCTGTTTCACCGACTCGTATCATCGACAGATACAGCGGATTGAAAACCTTCTCGTGTTTTTCCATGGCTTCTGAAAGTGACTGCCCTGAGCTGACCGAATTCACAAGCTCACCTAACATTTCTCTCATCCCGGGCTTGTGCTGTTGTTCAAGAATAAGCTCAAGGCCGTTCAGCAGTGGAAGCCCCGCCTGTAAAGCCGTGCTTAACTGAGTTGTCATGGCTAAAACGTCTTTGCTGCTGACCTTTCGCGAGCCGAACCGCAAAAACCGGCTCAGATCCAGCGGGGCCTTCTCTTCGCCCTCAGCATGTGATGCAGCGCTTGGTGCATTGTCTTTCTCGAACAATTCTGTTACGAAATGACCTTTATCCGCCAGAACGGCCACAGCACTTCTGCGGTCAACGGCCTCTATTGCTCCCTTGACGTGCCCCCCGCCTCTGTCAACTGCTTTGTATGAAAATTGACTCATTTCTAATATCTTATCACTTGTTCAGGATACCTTCGCATTACTCGTCTTCACTTATACTCTTTGAGACCCTGAAGATCTCCTCAGGTGTCGTAACACCTGCTAAAACCTTGCTGATACCATCGTGTACCATACTAATATGGTCTGCAGGGGCTGCTTTTATAATCTGTTCTGTGGTTGGTCTTTCCGCTATCAATTCTCTCAGCTTGCCGGTTATTCTGAGCAATTCAAACATACCGAATCGCCCCGTCATGCCGGTATGGTTGCACTCATTGCAGCCGACACCGTGATAGAACGTTGTACCGGGTTCGATCTTCATAGAACCGTTTAGGTTCTTTATGAGGTGCTCGTCGGGCCTGTAAGGTTCTTTGCACTTCGGACAAATTTTACGCACCAGCCTTTGGGCTAATACCGCTTCCAGAGAACTGGCCAACAGGAATGGCTCGACACCCATATCGATTAATCTTGTGACCGCGCCGGGTGCATCGTTTGTATGAAGTGTTGAGAAAACAAGGTGGCCGGTCAATGCCGCACGAATTGCTATATTGGCGGTCTCTCCATCTCGAATCTCTCCCACCATTACGATGTCCGGGTCGTGACGAAGGATATGCCGAAGACCCGTA
Source organism: Planctomycetota bacterium (assembly GCA_013202635.1). Taxonomy (GTDB): domain Bacteria; phylum Planctomycetota; class Phycisphaerae; order Sedimentisphaerales; family Anaerobacaceae; genus NIOZ-UU13. The sequence goes on along the minus strand of JABMRO010000585.1, from coordinate 138 downwards.
GCGAAGGTAAGCCCCCTTTTCGGATTGACCGGCATCTGGTTAATACCTTCGAGCTGATATTCCACGGGGTCTTCTATCGTTATCATTTTCACAGCCGGCGAATATATCTTTTTCAACGCCGCATAAAGTGTCGTTGTC
>JABMRO010000584.1 GCA_013202635.1 Planctomycetota bacterium | reverse complement strand
CTGGGGCACAAGCTGTCATTTCACTGTCAGGCCCTTAGAGGATTCTTCGGTTCCGCGCGGCAGTGCACAATCCAGCACACCGTCTTAAAACAAAAAAGGCCGGCTTATAAAAAACCGGCCTTTTTTCATCCATGTAAAATTCCGGCAATCCTAAAAACTATAATTTAGGCCCACCGTAAACCAGGTTTCGTCTTTATCAGGATTGATAGTCTTATCCATCGTTACCTGGTGATAAACTCCCGGAGTAAGAGTAACATCCTCGGCCAGCTTAAAATCAGTTGAGACACCGAAGACCGCATTGGTCCAGTCGTGGTCCACACCTATTCCTCTGGGATCAACGCCATCGTTGAAAACTACTTCCCCGTGAAGCTTTAAGACCTGCTCAGGCATATCCGGTAAAAAATCCTCCATCGGCAGGCCATAATCGAGCATAAAGATATGGGCAAAGCCCGAAGCAGTTCCAGCTGAGAGACCTGCAACGTCCTGGCTGCCAACAAACGTACCGCTTTCTGCAGGCCACAGCTTGACAAGAACGTATGTCGGGACTAAACCTTCGACCGGTAAAATCTTCGGAAAGGACATAACTGCGTGTATCTCCTGCAAATCAACATCCCCTGACACACCAGGAGCTAAACCATGCAGAGGTGCATCCGGGAAGTAAAAATACCTCCATCCAATCATATACTGCATGGCATAAGATTCGTCCATGAAAAGGGCGTTTTTGTAGAACAAAGTGGCGTCCCATCGTTCGGTGGTTTCGAATCCGTCCGAATTGGCCCTGTGGCCCTGTAAGCTGACACCAAAGCCGGTGCCGTACAAATCCAGCATAACCGTCGGTTGAATTGCGCTCTTGTCCCCGTAAACATCTATGCCGCGCCACATATACTTACTCTGATAAGTAAGATCGATCGATCCATGCAATTCGCCCTGTGCCTGCACCAGAGCAGTTGTCGCCAATAAAACAATGGCTGCAAATAATACTTTCTGCTTCATAATAATCTCCTTCAAAAACTCAGTATTACTTATTAAAATTCTGCAATAACCTTATATACATAAACCCCATAACAGAACTACCATTTTCCGCTTTTCCTCTTTTCAGCCTTAGGCAGATTTTCAAGATCTTTGGTGTACTTCTGCAATTCTTCGGCCGGAAGCTCGTAATCGACAAGTTTCCCGGACAGGAAAGCGTCGTAACCCAAAAGGTCCATCAGGCCATGTCCGCTGTAGTTAAACAGAATTACTTTTTCTTTGCCTTCTTCCTTTGCTTTTTTGGCTTCATCAATAACAGCGGCAAGCGCCTGACTGGTTTCCGGCGCAGGGATAGCTCCCTCCGTTTTAACCCACGTCATAGCGGCATTATATGAATCCAGTTGATGGTACGCCCTCGGTTCCAACAGTCCTTCGACAATTGCCTGGCAAACCAGCGGTGCCATCCCGTGGTATCGCAGCCCACCAGCGTGAATCGGCGGCGGTATAAAAGCGTGCCCGAGTGTGTACATCGCCAAAAGCGGCGTGGTGCAGGCCGTGTCTCCAAAATCGTAAGCAAAAGGCGCACGCGTCATAGTGGGACAGGCTGTCGGCTCAACCGGAATTATTTTAATGTCGGCGCCGTTTATCTTATCAGAAACAAACGGGAAAGACAGGCCCGCGAAATTACTGCCGCCTCCCGCACAACCAATAACTATATCAGGCTTTTTCTCACCGGCCATCTCCAACTGCTTCTTCGCTTCAAGACCGATTATCGTCTGATGCAGCAGGACATGATTCAGCACACTACCCAGAGAATAACGGGTCTTGCCGGACGGATCGGTTACAGCCTCTTCAATCGCCTCACTGATAGCTATGCCCAAACTGCCGGGCGTATCGGGCATCTCTTTTAGAATCTTCCTTCCCGCATTGGTTTCATTGCTCGGGCTGGCAACGCAATTGGCACCCCAGACCTGCATCATAATCTTCCGGAAGGGTTTCTGGTCGAAACTTATTCGTACCATATAGACCTTGCATTCAAGCCCGATTAATTGACAGGCAAAAGCAAGGGCGCTTCCCCATTGGCCGGCACCGGTTTCGGTCGTTAGTTTCTTGATGCCGAACTGCTTGTTGTACCAGGCCTGCGCAACAGCAGTATTGGGCTTATGACTGCCTGGCGGACTGTAACTCTCGTCCTTGTAATAAATACGCGCAGGAGTATCCAAATATTTCTCGAGATATACGGCCCTCTTCAAAGGTGCCGGACGCCATCGGTAAAGGATATTGAGAATATCCTCCGGGATGTCTATCCAGCGCTCGGCGCTGACCTCCTGCTCTATCAGATTCATCGGAAATACCGGGGCAAGCATATCCGGCGAAATGGGATTGCCGTCAGGCCCGAGAGGCGGCAGCATCGGCGTCGGCAAATCCGCCGCCAGATTATACCATTGTCGGGGAATATCACTTTCCTTCAGTTGAATTTTCTGCTCCATTACTTTACCTCCAAAAACAAGTATATTAATACTGAAATCACTGAAAAACAAAAATATATCCCGAACAGGGACGTACGTCAAATAAAATCAGGAAGATTTTCTTCAATCTTCGGGATTATGAGCAGATTATCCGGCAATTTATTTATTGCCCGGAAATACCTGTTCGCAGGTACGACAACCGCGCTGTCCTGGAAAACTCGGACCGGAAGAAAGTGGTTTTTCAGGTGCGAAAAGGGCCTTTTTTATACCCCCTCTTACTCTGCTTAAGTTGGTATTAATATCTGCCGATACTCCACTGGGATGCACAGAGACCTCGCAAAAAGCAGGTTAATAAATAGTTAACAGAGGCTAAAAAAATCGAAACGGGAGCATAAACCGAGTATGAGCACGCGGGAAAAGCTGTTTTTGGGGTTCCTGGTGGTCGTAGCAATAGTTGCGGCTATGGGGTACGTTTCCATCCAAATGAGTCAAGAAGAATTGCAAAAAAGCATTGGAGAAGCATCCGTAACATTAGCGAGCGAAATATTAGAGCATATCGATATAAATATTCACAGAAGAATTGAAACTATAAAGGAATATTCCAGGGCTTTCATAACACAGCAAACTGCCTCAGAGTCGAATAAAGAATTTGAGGAATTGGACAATATACAGGCCTATATTGCTGAAAAAGACCAGGAATGGACCTCTGCGCCCAAAAAAGAGATAACACCCTTTATGCGGGAATTATTAGGGAACGAATTGTCGCGGGAATTAAAAGAAACAGTAAGTTTTTACAAAGAAACGCACCACCAAGTTTTTAATGAAGTTCTTATAACAAACAAATATGGCGCCAACATTGCTCAAACAGGAAAACCCTCTGACTATTACCAGGCGGACGAACGATGGTGGCAAGAAGCAAAAAAAGACGGCCTGTATATAGAAAATGTTGAATATGATAGAAGTGCGGATGTTTATTCCACCGACATTTGTGTAAGGATTGACGACCAGGCCGGCAATTTCTCAGGTGTTATCAAGGCTGTTTTGAATATTGAAGACACTATTAACCTCATAAGAGAAAAAGAACATAAGGCCGCCGAATATAAATTGCTTACCAAAGACAGAAAGATTATTTATTCAACAGAGGATTTCGAGTTCCTTCAGGACCTGCCTGTGGAACTGGAATCTAATTTTCAAAAGAGAGAAGGGCCGGAACACCACTTTTATTTCATAGCAAAAGGCGATACATCCGGAGAGAAAGAGGAGCTCTTTGCTCATGCCCACTCAAAGGGCTATAAAGACTATAAAGGTTTAGGCTGGATTTTATTAGTAGAGTACGATACGGGAAAAATTCTGGCTTCCGCGACAAAATTAAGAAGTGTTCTTCTGTTAATTCTGCTGGTCTTTATAGTATCGGCCGTCCTCGTAGGATTATTCATCTCTCATTCAATCCATGCGCCTCTGAAAAAACTGAAAAACGCTATGACCAAAGTAGGCAAAGGTGAACTGGACACAAGTGTAGAGATTAAGTCAAAGGACGAAATTGGCTTTTTCGCTGATTCCTTCAATAAGATGGTTGAAGACCTGAAACATACGACTACATCGATTGTTAAGCTTAACAAAGAAATCCTCGACCGCAAGAAGGCCGAGGTGGCAAAAGAAAAGCTTTTATACGATATTGGTAAGCGCATAAAGGAACTCAGTTGTCTCTATGAGCTTTTCAAGCTTGTCGACAAATCGGATTTGTCGTTAAAAAAGGTATTTCAAGGGACGGTGGACTTAATCCCCGAAGGCTGGCAGTATCCTGAGGTCACCTGCGCAAAGATAGCCTTTAAGGGTGAAGAATTTAAAACAGATAACTATGAAACGAGCGAGTGGAAACAATCGGCGGACATTAAGGAATATGGAAAGAACGTCGGGACTCTGGATGTTTTCTACCTGCAGGAAAAACCGCCGGAGGACGAAGGTCCGTTCCTGAAAGAAGAAAGAGACCTGATAAACGCACTTGCCGAAAGATTAGGTAAAAACGCCGAGCGCAAAGTGATCGAAGGCCATCTGAACCAACATCGCCATAACCTTGAGCTGCTTGTCGACCAACGTACCTCAGAACTGAAAGCAGCACAATCACAACTGGTACAAAATGAGAAACTCGCTTCCATCGGCCAGCTCGCCGCAGGCGTCGCACACGAGATGAACACTCCCGTGGGCTTTGTCGCCAGCAACTTCCAGACG
>JABMRO010000043.1 GCA_013202635.1 Planctomycetota bacterium | reverse complement strand
GGGGGAAAATAAAACTACCTTACTCAAATTTACAGAAAGAATCTTACACTACCCTTGCCAGCCTCCGCGTCTCTCGACGCACGTCGAGGCGGCAGGCGAAGCAAGAGCGGGGGAGGCGATGGGTAAAGCACCGCGTTGCCGCCAAGTCCTCAGACCATTGCCTGCGATAATGCAATCCGCAGCATGGCCAAGTCCATTACTTCCAGTTCCCTGCCTGCTGGCAGCCAGGGCAATAAAAAGTCCCGATGTATCGGGATTCCTTTTTCCGCGCAGGTCTGCGGGGGACTTGTCTATCTTATTCTACTGCTTCGTACAAACTTCTCTTAAATTCATTTTCATCTTCATTATTATAAAAAGGCACGCCAATAAGCCTATATTTTTGTGTCTTACGTTCAGTCCTAAATTCTAAGGTCTTTCCCTTGAATTTCTCTGTTACTTCTCTAAGAAACTTCAGTTTCCAACCTTCTTTACTGTTCTCATAAGACCCCTGTGCATCTTTAAATTGTTTTCCCTTTGGCTCAACAAATAACTGATAGGTAAGTATATTACCGCTTCTCTCCCGAAGAAAAAGTACAAAATCCGGCTCGAACGCTTGCCCGTCGGAAAAGCTATAGATTTTGAAGTGTCTTTCGTTGCGAACAAGATAAATTCCGTCATATTTCTCTTTCAGTGTGTCTATCTGCCGATCCAGCATTCTGACAAACGCCTTTTCTTCGCTGGTGCCGTAATTGGCGTTAAAAACATACCATCCTTTCTCATTTACAAACTGCTCATCACCATTGGCTCTTTCACTGCCTTCCAGAACCTTTATTTACTTATCGTGGAAGATATAGGAAACATCCCCCGGCTGAAATTTCTCTGTGCCTTGATATTCGGTAATGTTCTTACGCACTTCGGTTTCGATCTGCTTAAGCAAACCCGCCAGCGCTTCGAGTTTCTCTTTATTCGATATTACGGATGAATCGCCCTTAAAAGTAATCTCCAACCCACCCAGATAATCTTTCGATTCTATAAATTCCCGCACAGATGAAACGTTCGGGAAATATCTCTGTATGGATTTAAAGGTGAAAAACGGTTGCCTGGCAATCGCGTTATATACGATGTGGTTTTCAAGGTCCCTAATTTTAACGTCTCTTCTCCTGGATTCAGCTATCTCACCAACCTTTCCGTTTTTGACCAGTATTGCATCGGATGAACCCCGCCCGCTCGCGATGCTATGCTCATAGTTCCGCCGGGTAACACCCATATCGGCAAAAGATGTGACGTATTGGTAATCACGAGGAACCTTTTCGTTGAGATAAATAAGCCCGTGTTTATAGAAATCCGTTGCCCGAAAGGAATCTTTAAGTTTCAATTTCCTGGTAACTTCCCGCTCGTCCATCATGCCTTCTTCAATCAGGGCGGTGCGCAACTCGGAAATATACCGGGAATCATTGATACTGTGATAGTGCAGTTCCTCCAGAACGCGCATTTCATCTGAAAGATTATTGTCATATTTTCGCTGGAACTGGTCATTCTGTCCGTCGGTCACAAAAGGGAAATACCGTGCTCCTCGCCCAATAAGCTGGGCTTCGGCTATGGTGGTCTTCCCGGGTTTCCCCGCCTTAGAATCGCGCGCCGTATAACAGCGAACAATATCGAAAAGATTCAAAACATCCCACCCCTCGTTCAGTTTCTGAACCGCGAATATCGCCCGAATGCCATTGTCTCTATCCTCCAGCGAGTTGAGTAGTATTTGCTGATTTTCTTTTTCCTTCTCCTCGTTGACAGAGATGCAACGGCTTGGGTCAAACTCCGCCTTTAATCGGGCCGCCAATTGACCATTGCTAATTTTGTTTTCACGAAAGAACTTAAAGGCACGGCTTACCAGATCAATATTCGTTTTTTTCCTTATCTCGTCGATATCCGATGCCCTTAGGTTTTCGATGAGCGTATGAAAATTGGCCTTGTTTTCCTTTGACTGAGCAATGGTTTTCTGGGCTTTGAACAGGATAACTGGCTTTAGGTTTATCCGATGTTTAGCCGCCACTTCCTGTTTATACTGGCTCAGAATAAGAGCCTGAATTATCCGATCTTTTTCCTCAAAATCGGCCTGAACGATATAGATATCCTTGGAATAGCCATCATTGCGGAACTGTCGCAGATCGTAGCGATAAATCACCTTGTTTCGATACTTTTCGACAATGTTCTTATGGGCATAATCCAGAGTGGCTGTAAACTCCAACAGTAGATTATCTTCATTTTGCTCGAAGATACGCTGAACCGTCCCTTCCCAGTTTAATTCTTCAAAATCTTTATCCGACTTGGTGCTTACATTGATGTGATGGGCTTCGTCCGAAAGCAGAACGATCTTCTTCTCTTTGAAGTCTTCATAGGTGAGGGCGTTTTCCTTTTCGGTGGTCAGATCGGAATGCAGCTTTTGAATGGTGGTGAAACAGATATTGATATCATTTTCATTGGCGCCTTCAAAATTGGCAACCGGCGTAATCTGTACCCGCCTTGCACCGAATTGGACTTTCTCGGTGAAAAGAAACTTGGATGACAGGGGATTAAGGAAATTC
>JABMRO010000583.1 GCA_013202635.1 Planctomycetota bacterium | reverse complement strand
GACGCGGACATGGTCGCCCTTTATAACTCCGAGTTCAACCTGTCGACGCTGGGCCTCTTCTGAATTGACGACATAGACGGTCTTGCTGTCCTCCATCGGGATTACCGCCAGCAGGGGTATCAGGATGGCATCCTTGAGAATTTGCCTTGTGAGGCGTACAAGCACAATCTTGCCGCTTCGCAGAAGCCGTTTCTTGTTGTCCAAAGAGATTTCCACTCTTGTGGAGCGGGTTTGTAAATCCGCCAGCTCGCTGATGAAGGAGATTTCCCCGGCCATTGAGGTGTCGTTGCCCTTGACATTCACAAAAACCTCCGCTTTTTGTCCGATTGAGAAGAATGAAATGTCGCGTTCGGGCACACCCACTACAACCTTAACCGTATCGTTATCCACGACCTCGGCCACTTGGGTGCCTACCTGAACGTATTCTCCTTCCTCGACGATGATGTCGTTCAGTCGTCCAGCCGTCGGGGAGTAGATACGGGTACGCTCCAGCCGGGCCCGGACCTCATCGAGGTTCGCTTTGCTGATGGCCAGCTTTGTGCGGGCATCATCGAGGTCACGCTGGGGGGTCGCGTTATCTCTTACGAGATTATCCATGCGTTCGAACTCGATCTGGTCACGTTTGACCTGCTCCTGTGCCATCTCAAACACGGGGCGTATCAGGTCCGCATTGATCTGGACGAGCAGATCGCCGGATTTCACTGAGTCTCCTTCTTTGGGTGGTATCCGCTCAATGCGGCCTTCAAACTCGGCAGAGACTATGACAATTCGGTTCGGCTCAATTACCGCCGGCAGGTTGAATGTGTCGGCAAGCTGCGGTAGGGCAATTACGGGCATGACAGTCACGTTCACCGGCGCCGCTTCAGTGGGAGGGGCACTTCGTTCTCGCTGCGGCAGTTTTGTTATAACAGTCAGTACGGCTATTGCGACGAGAATGATGATCGCCTTTGGAATAATCCGGCGGAATCGTCCTTGACTTATTTTATATTTTCCGGTTTCCGGTGTTCGATTACTCATAGGCTTTACCTGTTTTTTCAAAATAAATAGAAACTCATAATATGAGCTATGGATAAAAACGTTAATTATAGACATGGGAAGAACGGGACGCAATAGAATGTATATTAAAAAACTTTCAATTGTATAATCCGAATTCCCTTTATTCTAAGTAACATAGTTATGTATATGTTAAAAATGATTATTTCAAAAGTTAATAAAAAAAAGAAAAATCCAAAAAATACTTGCAACTTAGTTGCAATTTTAACATAATAAGTATATAATATTTTTTTAAGTTAGAAGCTATTTTTTAACAATCGGTAATTTTGAGGTACTTGATGCAAACACAAAAAAAGCTTGGAATAATTTAGAAAGAACTGGAGAGCCATTCGCCATTTACTTTATTCGGGGCTTTCACAGGCATTGTATGTATGTTGCTTTTCAAGAACCTTGAACACGATACAAGTGAAAAATTATTTTACATATTTCATCCGGCTCACGTACTGCTAAGTGCTATGGTAACAGCAGCAATCTTTCAGCTTTACACAAAAAGAAAAAAATTCATAGCTATTCTGTTAGTTGGATTATTCGGCTCGATAGGGATTGCGACCTTGAGCGACTCACTGATTCCACATCTTGGCGAACTGCTTATGGGAATGCACATTCACCTCCATTCACACGAACATGCAAGTTTCGCCGAGCAGGCGCATATCGGTTTTATCGAAGGCTGGTACGTAGTGATACCTGCGGCAATAGTGGGCGTATTGATAGCGTATTTCAGACCGAATACCAAATTCCCACACGCAGGCCATGTTCTGCTGAGCACGTGGGCATCTTCGTTTCATATGCTTATGGCAATGAGCGGAAATATCTCGGTTTTGAAGGCGGTGGGCAGTTTCGGATTCCTGTTCTTAGCGGTCTGGCTGCCGTGCTGTGTCAGCGATATTGTTTTTCCGTTATTATTTGTGAAATCATCGGACGATTTGTCGCATCTTCACCATCATCATTAATATCATACGGTGTTACTATGAAGCTAAATTCAGATTCAAAGACCCGCAACATGCTAAAAGCAGCGAAGCTTTACTGCACTAAGGTCAGAATAGCCATACTGAAGGTGCTGATGAAAACCGACAAGCCGCTCAGCCAGGAGCAGATTGCCCGGCGATTGGGGAAAGAACACTTCGATAAGGTTACAATCTACCGAACATTAGAGAGTCTGTTGAAGGTCGGATTAGTGCATAAGGCGTTTATCGAAAAAAGAGCATGCCATTATGAATTAGCCCATAACTGCACCGAGAGCCAGTGTCATCCACATTTTACCTGTACAAACTGCGGCAACACACACTGCCTTACGGAAATATCATTACCTATGGCAAAAAGCCCGCACAAGGGCTTTGTTATTCAACGCCAGCAGGTCCGTCTTGAGGGCCTGTGTCCGGCGTGCACTTGAAAACCAAATAGTAATAATATGAATAAATTCAATTATGAAAGCCGATTTTCTAAAAGAGCAGATAGTTTTTGTGGAGTGAGAATTTGATTCGCTTAGCTCGAAAAAGCCTTTTTTTATTTACAACTGTTTGCTTTGTGGTATTTGCCACGAACATAACGTTTGTACTGCATATAGACTGCGAGCATAACAGCAAAGAACCACCCCATTCATCAGAAGATAGTTCACACTGTCCGATCTGTCAAAAGCTGCTTACCTCTTTGACTTCATTCAATATCGAGCCACAGATATTATTTGTTGATAGACCTGCTGAACAGCACACAGTTCCTTTCCTGCAAAATGTTAATCTTTCAGGATTTCATCCGGAAGCTATTTCCCCTCGCGGCCTGCCTGCCTAATTGCAAGATTTGACTTCTTGTTAAGTTAGTGTTTAGGAAACTTCAATCAGTCCCTTCGTCTATGATTTCTCATTAGTGTCAAAGGGTACTAACAGGAGACCAGTACCATGAAAGGAATCCGCGCATTTACCCTGATCGAGCTGCTCGTAGTAATATCAATTATAGCTTTGCTGATGGGGATACTGCTGCCCTCGCTGCAAAAGGCCCGGCGGACAGCTTTGCGTCTGAAGTGCCTGTCGAACATGCGGAATATGGAACTTGCCCACTGGATGTATATGATAGACTGGGAAGGATATTTTATTGACGTTGGGTTTGCTCACGGTGGAGCGCATGCCAAAGAAGACGTGGCCTGGGTCAACACTCTGGCCAAGTATTACAGCGATAAGCTGCTACACCGCTCTCCCATAGACAAAAGCCCCCACTGGTCGGCGGAAGAAGGCGGCCAGGGAATACCTGTACCACCGAGCACCGACCAGTTTCGCAGAACAAGCTATGGCGTTAATAATTATCTTACCGAAGTAGCACCGGCCAAACCTTACCGGAAATTGTCGCAGGTACCGAGGCCATCATCGACCGTGCATTTTCTCATTATGGCTTTCGAGGGGCCTTTCGCAGGGGCAGACCACCCTCACGTGGAAAATTGGATGGTTCCGGACCAACCTGATTCACCGCCGGTCATGGCGGCCAGACAAATCCAGACCAACGCTCATGGCGGACGGGAACAATCATGGGACGCTCGCTCAAACTACGGATTTCTGGACGGCCACGCCGACAGTCTGAAGTTTCGTGATATCTATGTGAATCCGAATACCAATAATTTCGACCCCGAAGTCGCACAATAACCGGCTTTGGGATTTTACTTAAAGGACAGTTAAGAACATGACTATATTTAAGACATTTACAGTATTCCTTATAATCTTGATATTTTCTTTCCTTGTAACGGCTCATGATCATGATCACGATGATCATCATTTACATGAAGCTGATTTCGGGATAGAACTGGACGATTGCAACGCAATCCATGTTG
>JABMRO010000582.1 GCA_013202635.1 Planctomycetota bacterium | reverse complement strand
GGTTCACACGATTTTTCCGCGCTTGCCGCTGAGACGCGCTCTTCAATCCAGGAAATAGCTTCATCCGTATATAGTTTGGTCAATACACTCGGATCTGTATTGCGTTGAACGACTTGGCCGTTCCTCCACAGGGGCATGCCCCCCTGTTCTTCAAAGTGGACTACTTCATAAGAATCCAAATTGTGCAAAATCCCGAAATAGTGGTCAAATCCTTGGTTCTTCGGAAGAAATTGTTCCTGAAATCCCAAGTGCCACTTACCGATGCAGGCTGTTGCATACCCCGCATGCTTGAATAATTCAGCCAAGGTCAACCGGGAAGGCGGGATGCCCTCTTTCGCGTCCGGACGATGCACCCAGATCTCATTACCGGTTCTTCGTGGATAGCATCCCGTGAGCAACCCCGCCCGCGATGGGCTACAAATCGGCGCAGCGGAATAATAGTCTGTAAAACGAACGCCTTTGCGTGCCAACGCATCTATGCGCGGTGTCCTGACTTCTGTCGCCCCATAGCAACTGAGGTCGTAATAACCCTGATCATCGACAAAAATGAAAATGATATTGGGACGGCGAAGATCGCAACGATCTGTGTCTGCAATACGTCCTCCTTGAGAATTCAGACAGAACAGAAAGGTCAACCCAAGTGTGCAACACCACCTTCTTAATACGCTGAACTGGTTTTTCATATCAAGTGCCTTGGTCTAAAATCAATCGATTTCGTATTGCGTATTTTCAATATTCTACATCTCCATTCATTCTTCCAAAAGATGTCTGCCAATCCAAGAAAGACGATTCTGGAAGATGCATAGAAAACCTGTCGGAGCATTCTTTATTACTCCACAGGTGGACCGAATACGACGTGAGCGAGGTTTTCTTAGAATTCGAGCAACACATGGAGGTTATTTTTGCAGATTGTTGACAATTTAGCAATAGTTGAATGAGCCTTCTGAATAACTTAGCTTATTGAACGTCCCGTGGGGTGTATTCATTCCCAGGGTATAGATATTTGATGAGTAGAGAGTTATCGTCTGTTCACAATAGCTTCTGTCGTGCTGTGAAGCGCGGATGCAAGCAAGCGTGCGAAAGTCGATGTTTTCGTTCCGTATGACCTGCGTCGAACAACAGCCACAGGCACTCGGGCGATTCTTGGCAAGGAAGCAGCAAAGGTACTCCTGGGACATACGAAGACTGATACAACTGACATCTATCTCCTGGAAGAGGTTCAGGAGGCCATGAAAGTGGCAAAACTTCTGGCGTTAAATGTATTAGATTGATTCCAATCATTACATCTTTGCACATTTCCTTTCGATACTGATTTGAAAACAGAGTTTATGAACCGAACGAGCCAATTCCCAATCCGTAGGTGATTGAGATGGTGACAGAGTATAAGCAGCAATTCAAATAGATCTGGCCTGTTTCCGGAATCGTCCGGGGGGGTAGCCCAGTTCCCGTTGAAACACGGCGCTCATGTAGTGGGGGGAGCTGAAGCCGGATCTTTCTGCGATGACCTGCAAGGAGAGGCCACTGGACGTCAGTAACCGACGGGCCATGCTAAGACGAATCCTCAGGATTTCCTCATGAATTGTGCAATTAAGATGGCGCTTGAAACGGATCTCCAGGGTTGATCGTGACACACCGACGTGTCGAACCACATCAGGAACACCTATAAGATAGTCAAAAGCATGTTCTCGAACGAACTGCAATGCCTGCGAAACAACAGCGTCGTCAACCGCGGTTCGATCACTGGAAGGTCGGGTCACAAGACAATTCGGGCCGACGGTGATGTGGACCGGGCGGCGCCGGCGATCGATCATGAGTGCATCCAGTAGTTTGGCAGCCCGAAAGCCCATCTGTTCGGTATTCTGAGCAATGCTCGAAAGAGGCGGTATTGCCAGCTCGCACGCAAGTTCGTCGTTATCCACTCCAATGATAGCCACGTCCTCCGGGACACGAAGATCCGACTGCCGACAGGCCTCAAGCACGTGCCGGCCTTGAGAGTCGTTACAGGCCATCAGGCCCATGGGTCTCGCCAGGCTCGCCAGCCAGTCCATCAGTTCTGTCAGCATGAGACTCCAATGCCGGGCTGCATAATGCCGGCCTTTAAACACCGAGCATTGGTAGCCGTGCTTTGCGATACGCCTACAGAAAGAATCCCGGCGAACCGCATCCCATTGATCCAATCCACGTGGACGCAACCCGCAGTAAGCGAAATGCTCTAAGCCTCTTTCTACAAGATGGTCTGCCGCCCATTCAGCTATCATCTGGTCATCCGTCTTGACAGTAGAGATATCCAGCTTCCGCAGGATGTCAGGCGCCAGGCAACCTATCCCTACAATTCTCCCGGTAAATTGAGGAAGTGCCTTCACGATCCGCGCATCATCCAGATCGACAATCAGCCCTTGACCAGACCACTCAGTAAGAGAAGGAATTTTATCGGCCGGTTCTTCCTCCACGTAAAGGCGCCATGGAGCGCCGAGGTGAACATACCTTGAAATACCGCGGATGATTTCTCGATCGTATGGACGGCTCAGATTCACTAAAACGGCCACGTTTTTGAGTTTGGGCATCTCGTTACTCCAAGTAAGCGTAAGCAGCAACACTCATTTCGCGAACAGTCTATTATAACGGATATAACGCAAAATCACAACGGTTATACGATATTAATTGTCATCATAGTCCACTTC
>JABMRO010000581.1 GCA_013202635.1 Planctomycetota bacterium | reverse complement strand
GTCCTTGTTGCTACCTGGTGGTGGGAAATATCCTTTTCTAAAAACGCTGCGTTTTTGAACCAGGTGTTCCGTTGGCTGCGTCTGACGCTGTCCCCGCGGTTTGGCCGCCAGGAATGTCAAAAAACGCAGATATTGTGAGGTCACTCGTGGCAGAGCAAATTCACGGCGGACGATTTCCGCCCCTTGCCTCGCCCGCTGCTCGAATTCGGACCAATGGTCAAGAATATGTCGTACGGTTGAAGCAAGATTGTTTGCTTCAAGCTCATAAGTTAATACGCCATGCTCTTCTCCCAGATACAGTCCCAATACGCTGCCTTTCTGTACCACCGCGGCACATCCCATGCTCAGCGCATCAAGCGCTCGCGTCGGCATACCGGCCGTAGAGCGGGTATAAGTGTAGCAGACCTTCGAGCTACCCAGAAAGTTTATATAAGTCGAGATGTTCACATGCTTATTCATAACCAGACTCTTGATATCCAGCTTGCTCAGAATTTGGTGAAGGAGCTGAGCCTTATCAGGATGACACGGATGTAACACTGTACCAGACATAATAACGTCGACATTTCTCGGTCCGGTAGGTACAGGTGGTAGTGAAGCTGGTACACTATAAGTTTTTGGGAAGGTGGAGGCGGGAACCTGTACCAATTTATCCAGCAGACGCTGCCACAACGGACAGGGGACTGTCAGTTCATCAAAAACCTGCAGCCAGGGATATACAGCCTGAATATGCATATCATAATCTGCTGTTGTCCCCAAAATAGGGCAGGGCAGCTCCTGAATATTAGGTGGAATCTGGTGCCATTCCACCACTTGGCAAATATAAAAGTCCGGCGGGTTATGAGGGTCGTAAAACTTATGAATATTTGCGTGGGGTTCGTTCGGCAAGTCCTGAGGGAAAAAACCAAGGTTCCTGACCTGGAATTTTCTGTCTTCTATGGATTCTGAAAGAAAATATTCTCTCGTAGGCAGTTGAGACAGAACCTGGATTTGGGGTTTACGGATTAGAGCCAACAGATTTTGCGCATGTTGGGTGGGTATTTTTTGCAAAATACTTGCCGCTGTTATCTCATCACCATCTATCCAATGGGTCACCCCTAAATAGAAGCGAGCTTCGGAATGGTCAAAACGACTCAAGCCTTCGATGGCCTCCTGAGGTTTACCGACCAACCCCATGGCCGCATAAGTTTGCCACTCGTCCGGATTATCTGTCATAGCAACGGCAGCGTAGTTCCCGGCAGCAAACAACTCAGCGGTTACACTGCGTTGAGTATTGATTTCGTCACTGTTTTCGAGTTGATAGCATGGATTGTTGTTACCGGTTTGTTGAAATAACATTGTGTGTCGGGGAGTTTCATAGAGTACCCTTTTTTTTCTGCCGGCCACAGTCGCACATGTACTTTTAACCTGTTGTTTGCTCTGCTGACCGACTATTTGCAGATGGTCTGCATTATCTGCAAGCATTTTTTGATTCGCCTGCCTGTATGTTGCGCATGATTCGCCGATAGTATGATTTTGAAGCAGGCCAAACCTTTTGAGTATTGTTTCCCAATAAATTCTACCTGTATATCTTTCATTTGCTTTCTCAAGACCTCTCCTTGCAATTTCATCACGCTCAGAGTCGTGTTCAAGATAGTATCTTATCCTGTCTAAAAGGTCATGGTTATTTTTGAACGGTACGTATTCGAGCATTGGTTCAAACCATTTTGTTGTTTCAGGATTTTCTTCTTCCAGCAGCATTGCTCCACACAATATAGACTCGAATACACGACCTTTGAATTGGAAAGAATCGCCATGGCGACTGAAATTGAGAGTAATCTTTGATCGCATATATGTCTGAGCGTATTCTTGTGTGGATAGTTTCTGCTCTCTTTGTCCGCCGGTTTTGTAAACATCAATGCCATTATTTCTCAACCAATCGAGGGCAATACATCTGTCTGGATATTGCTCTACACTTCCTGCAAAGCTGACATCAATATCCCTGTCAAATCCACCATCATAATAGACTCTCGGGTCTTTTGGATGAGGCATTGACAGGTAATTTTCAGGCATAACTGTTTTTTCAAGGTATGCTGTAGTTGAATCTGCGACTACGCTTAAATCAACAAAGGGTAAAAGTTCCTCGGAAACAGCCATAATTTTCGGGGATACCGAGTCAAACCACATGGCAGCAATGGGTATCTTAAGATGGTTACGAATTTTGTAGAGTGTTTCATGTTCAGGATTGCAATATCTCTTGGGGACAAGCATCCAGGCCAGGATGACCAAATCCGGTTTTGATTCGATACAGATATTTAGCAGTGCTTCATCTCCCGACCGCTTATGTATAGAGTAATACTCGTCAAAATGAAATAAATCGTATGTTGCCAGCCCCGATACCTCTAATGGACCCCACAGGTTGTCTTCACTGCTGGTAATCCCGTGTTCGGGGTTACAATCACACCACTTCTCGGTAACAAATAATATATGTGGCTTTTGTCTCTTATCCATATTCATATTCGTAGAATGTACCTCTTATAATTTTATTTTTGATAACTACACATTTGCTCGGTGGTTCAGACAGCACCGTTTATTCTGAAAAATCACATTTTTTGTTGCATTTGTTTAAGTTACTTTATGGTTCTTCTCTCGTTGAAACTTGTTCTTCTTATCAAATATTGTTGCGATAGATCCCAACAGTTTTTTTGCCCTTACGGACTCGGCTTAGCTCTTTGGCGTTTTCGGCTTGCTGAGCTGTAAGAGCAAGACATAGGTCCTGGTATAGTTTTCGCAACTGCTCGTGCCGGCTTTTAAATTCAGACGATTCAAGAATCCCCGACCGGGTGATTTCCCTCACAATAGAATCGGATTGTTTGCTTAATATCTCAATTTCATTGATATTGCTCTGTCGGGCGAATACTATTTGTTTTTCCAACAGGTTTTGTAGCTCATCCAGCAGATGTATCTGTTCATCCGGAGTAATTTCAACACTGTCTGTGCTCATTGCATCCGCGCTCCTGTCTGGATCACTTGTTTTGCCTGAGCCAGACTATGTTCGACTTCTTCAAGGAGATTGGCTGCATCTTTGTGGTTCTCATCAAGGCTTAAAAGGTTCAGGAGAATATTTTTAGACTCCTCGAACCTTCCATCCTTCATATATAGTGCCGCCAGAGGGAACATTACGGATATATCGCCTGGGTGCATATTCAAATACATCTCTAGGTAGTGTATAACCTTTGCGAATGAACCCATCTGGCAGGAGGCTTGAAACAGACCCAGAAGAGCTATCAGGTTGTCGGTGTCCAGCTCCAGGCTTTTAAGATACATCTCGAAGGCCTGCTTGTAATCGGCTCTTTGCTGTGCGACCATAGCGAAGCCCGTATAGGCCTTGGCGCAATTAGCGTTCAGCCGGCAGGCGACCCTGAATGCTATTTCGGCATCATCAAGAAGATTCTTTTGCAGGGCTACTACTCCGAGCCCAACATAAGGGCCCGCCTCGTCAGGCGATAAGACGGCTGCCTTTTCGT
>JABMRO010000580.1 GCA_013202635.1 Planctomycetota bacterium | reverse complement strand
GTCCGCGGCAGTATTCACATCGTCCGCCTTTGACGTTGAAGCTGAACCGGCCGGGCTTGTAGCCGCGAATCTTCGCCTCCCGCGTCATTGAAAACAACTTCCTTATAAGGTCGAAAACGCCCGTATATGTCGCCGGGTTGCTGCGCGGCGTCTTGCCGATGGGCGACTGGTCTATCTCTATGACCTTGTCAATCTGTGTAATGCCGAGGATGTTTTTATGTTGGCCCGGCCTTTCTCGCGAGCGGTACAGCCGGCGCTTCAATGCCCGAAGCAGAATCCGGCTTACCAGAGTGCTCTTGCCCGAGCCGGAAACACCCGTTACGCAGGTAAATACGCCGAGCGGGAACTTGACGTCGATATTTTTAAGATTATTTTCCGCTGCCTCCTTTACCTCGATACATTTTCGCAGGTTGTATTTTCTCCGCTTTACGGGCAGGGATATACTCTTCTGCCCGCTCAGGTAATCTCCCGTCAGCGATTCTTCGCATCCGGTTATATCATCCAGCTTGCCCTGTGCGACAAGTTCGCCGCCGTGAGCACCGGCCGCCGGGCCTATATCGATAATATGGTCGGCGCTTCTGATTATATCTTCATCGTGCTCAACCACTATGACCGTATTGCCCAATCGCGCCAGCCTCTGCAATATCCCAAGCAATCGGTTGTTATCACGCTTGTGCAGGCCTATCGTCGGCTCATCGAGCACATAGCAGACCCCTACAAGACCGCTGCCGACCTGCGTAGCCAGGCGGATTCGCTGTGCCTCGCCGCCGGCAAGAGTGCTGCTCATCCTGTCTAAAGTCAGATATCCGAGCCCGACATCGACCATAAATTTCAGTCGTGCCTTTACTTCTTTGAGCACCGCGGCGCCGATTACGGCTTTCTCTTCGTACAGTTTCAGTTTGCTAAAAAACTTCTGCGCCTTTTCGATACTAAGTGCGGACAGCTCGTGTATGCTTCTGCCTCCGACGGTTACAGCGATGGCCTCGGGCCGAAGCCGCGCGCCGCCGCAGCTTTGACAGGGCTGTTCCGACAAGTAGCCGTGCAGTCTGGTCTTGACGTACTCGCTGGTGGTGGTTTTCCATCGCCGGTCAAGATTCGGGATAACGCCTTCGAACGCTATGCCGTATTTTTTCCTGTCGGCCGCCGTCGTCCCGTGCATGAGAATTTGTACGTACTCTTTCGGTATCTGGCTAAAAGGTTTCGATTTGCTGATTTCCATCTTTTTGCAGAACCTTTTGACCAGGCGGTTATAGAAGATATTCATTCTCTTGCCGCCTTTGCGCCAGGCGTCGATAGCGCCGTTTTCCATCGAGACGCTTTTATCCGGCACTATCAGGTCGGGGTCAAACTCCAGAATCGTCCCCAGGCCGTCGCAGCTCTTGCAGGCCCCGTACGGACTATTGAAACTGAAGAGGCGGGGCGAGAGTTCTTCGAGGCTGGCCTGCGGATGCTTTGGGCAGGCAAATTTTTCGCTGTAAATAATCTCTTCCCACCGGCCGTTACCGCCGTTTGATTTACTCTCATTTGGCTCCTGCACAAGCACCAGAAGGATGCCGTCTGCCAGTTTCAGTGCTGTCTCCACGGAATCAGCCAATCGCACGCGAATCGATTTCTTTATTATCAGCCTGTCAACGACCGCTGCGATATCATGCTTTTTATTCTTGTTCAAAGCCGGAACGTTGCGCAGGTCATAGACAGCTCCGTCAACCCGCACGCGAACAAAGCCTTCCCGTTGTATGCCGGTGAAAATATCTTTGTGCTCGCCTTTCTTGCCGCGAACCAGCGGGGTACAAATCTGGAGTTTCGTACCCTCGGGCCTCGATAGAATCGAATTCACTATCTGCGATGAATGCTGGCTCGTAATCTCCTTGCCGCATACCCAGCAGTGTGGCTGGCCCACGCGGGCAAAAAGAAGTCTGAAATAATCGTAAATTTCAGTGGTAGTCGCTACCGTCGAGCGGGGATTGCTGCTGGCGCTTCGCTGCTCAATCGCGATAGTGGGGGGCAGGCCCGTAATATCCGAGATCGCCGGTTTCTGCATCTGCTCGAGGAACTGCCGGGCGTAGGTGCTGAGCGACTCGACATATTTCCTCCTGCCTTCGGCGTAAATCGTATCGAATGCGAGCGAGCTTTTGCCCGAGCCGCTGATACCGGTGATTACCACCAGCTTATCGCGGGGAATATCCAGACTGATATTTTTTAGATTGTGCTCCGATGCACCTGTAATCCTGATTGCTTTGTCTATTCGCCTGGCCATTTTACGTTCTTATTACTCCGACTGTACTACTGTTAAAAATCCTACAATAACCCAAACTAATAATTGTAACACACAGCCGCAAAAAGGTAAAATGCTTTTAATCGCCGATTTTGGATACGAGGTAAGCCATTGCTAAACAGCTTTGTTTTCGGACGTAATAAAGAAGGGGATTCTTTAGTTGCGAAAGCCTGCATTTTATCGGAACGAACGTTGCTTATCAGTTTTTATACTAATTTAATACTAAAATATTTAAATTTAGTATTTGACATGAACTATCCGATATATATACTAATAATCAGAAACTTAGTATATAATTAGTATTTACGTAAACTACTTATATTAAAGGTGATATCGCAATGAAAATGCCTAAAAAGCCACCTGATTTTGGAACAATATGGGAACGAATTAAGGATGATCAAGAGTTGATTCCAAAGATTTTTGGAGAAAGATTTGCTCCCTCGGTGAGAGGCAAATATCTTCATTGGGATAAGCTTATTTACCATTCCCCCCCAAAGGGTCTAGACCATGAACAATGGTGGTTCGCTCTAAAAATGCAACGTCGTAGTCTTTTTAAGCAAGTCCCGCTTAACGACAAAAACGGGGAGCCTTTCAAATATATCGAAGTGGATCCTACGCCTGAAATACTTCACGAGATAGATCAAGGGGCTGGGGGATTAATCCGAATGCCGGAGCAGATTACAAACCCGAATACAAGAGACCAATATTATGTTAGTTCACTAATCCAGGAGGCAATCACATCAAGTCAACTCGAAGGTGCAGCAACAACTCGAAGAGTTGCAAAAGAGATGATTAAAACAGGCCGCTCACCCCGTGACAAAAGCGAACGGATGATTCTTAACAACTACAAAACTATGCAACAAATCGGAAAAATCAAAGACAAACCTTTATCCAAAGAGTTGGTTTTTGAGATTCATCAACTCGTTACAGAGAAAACATTAGATGACTCATCAGCCGCGGGGCGATTCCGCAAAGCCACTGAAAAGGTACATGTCATCGATATGTATAATGAAGTTTTCCATGACCCGCCACCTGCAAATCAACTTGAAGAAAGAATGGCTGCTATGTGTGATTTTGCCAACGGCAAAACACCCAGCGGTTTTATTCATCCTGTGATTAGGTCAATTATTTTGCACTTCTGGTTGGCTTATGACCATCCTTTTGTAGATGGCAACGGCAGAACAGCCAGGGCTTTATTTTACTGGTCGATGCTCCGCCATAACTTTTGGCTCTTCGAGTTCATCTCGATTTCGCAGATTATACGAAAGGCACCTGCAAAATACGGACGTGCTTTTCTTCACACAGAGACGGACGACAACGATCTCACTTACTTTATTCTTTATCATCTTGATGTAATCCGACGAGCTATAAAAGAACTTCACGAATACATCAAACGCAAAACCGAGAAACTTCAGGCGATTGAAAATCAACTACGAGGGATAATTGTACTCAATCATCGACAACGGGCGCTCATCAGCCATGCTTTGCAGCATCAGCACCAACGTTATACTTTCAAGTCGCATCAAATAAGTCACCATGTTGTTTACCAAACAGCCCGGACTGATTTGCTTGACTTGGAGAAGCGAGGCCTGCTCGAAAGTCAAAAGATAGGTAAAACGTGGTATTTTACGCCTGTTAGTAATCTTGAAGAGAAACTTTCTGAATTGCCCTGATAGTGACATGGCGTATATATGAAAACAAAGGATTTACACAACTGGAACTTGTTTTATTCAGATGCCAGAGACCTGCAGACGACTCTTGCTTCCAGGGTAAAGTTTACGCAGCTGAAAAAGCCGCTGGAACTGATTGCGGGTATCGACTGCGCATTCAGCAAAGACGGCAAAAAAATCATTGCCGCCGTTGTAGTGCTGAAGCTGCCTGATTTCGCCCTCGTAGAAACAACAAATGCTCTTCGAAAAGTTACCTTTCCATACATACCGGGCCTGCTGTCTTTTCGCGAGGCTCCGGTCTGTATAGCTGCGGTTGAAAAACTCAAAAGTAAGCCGGATGTATTCATCATTGACGGCCAGGGTATTGCGCATCCCCGCAGGCTTGGTCTCGCGGCTCATTTGGGATTATTCTTCGATAAGCCGACTATCGGCTGTGCAAAAAGCAGATTAATCGGGGCCTATGAAGAGCCTGGATTGGAAAAAGGTGCGCATGCTTTATTGAAAGATAAAAAGGG
>JABMRO010000579.1 GCA_013202635.1 Planctomycetota bacterium | reverse complement strand
CTGTTACCCTGTCCGCGTTCTTCGAAACGAAGCCATGATGTTCTTTTAACGTCCTGACCATATTGACGTTGAATTGTGCCTGGGGATATTTCTTTTTAATCAGACTTGAGAGCTTTTCATCCACAAAATCTCCGGCCCCGTCCAAAGTAATCTGGTCTTGTTCTTCAGGAAGCGTTCCATGCAGGCGGCATAAATCGACTGTCCCTGCACCAATATCAATGACCATAGCCCGGTCGAGAATATTCAGCCCGTAAGCCACAGAAAAAGGTTCCGAGACAATCATAACCGCGTTTAGTATCCCTCGAGCCGCATTAATAAGTATTCGCTTGCTGGCGATACTGGCTCGAGCCGGCGCTCCTATTACACCGTAAACCGGCTGGCCGGGCTTTGGCCGGGTACGCTCCAGGAGGTGGCGGACCAACTGTTGCGCAGCCATGAGATTCCTGTTCTTGCCGCTTTTATCGCCATCTGGTATTACTCCATGAGCCAATGGGCGAATCAGCTCTACCGAGAGCCGATGTTTGAGCGCCAAATCTCCGAACAGCGGCTCGTTGCCCAAAAGCTCCTCAGAGATGTTATCCTTCGGATAACCTACATAGGTCGGAACCACTTCCCGAATACCATTGCTGGCCGATACCGATGCTCGGCAGGTGCCCAGATCGACGCCCACAAAGAGAGCCTCACTTTCGGGTTTGAAAGAGTGCAGCTTGCCGGGACCAAGAGATGTCACGGAAAGTTTTTTCTACAACGGTTTTTTTGCTGTTGCTTTTAGTTTACTCATTTTTGATTCTCCTTACGTATTTCCATTCCCATTATTGAACCAGGCATCAGACAGTGAAAGAGGTTAATGACGGCAGCGCCCCCTGCTTACGTCTGACCGATGGCGGTATCAACAAGTTCCGGTTTCTGAATAGCAACATTTTGTCTGAAAATGTTTGTCAGTATTACTTTTTCCTCATTGTTCAGCAGGCTTACGTTTTTGACTGAAGCCATTGCCGCCGAGACAAGCGCTTCACGCCCAAGACCACGACCGCTTAATTCCAAAATTCTCTTTTGAATAGCTTCTATGGTGTCGGCCATAAGCCGAAGGCGTTCTTCAAGCTCAGCCAGAGTGTTTTCCTGATTTGCGTCGCCCTGTGAGCGTGCCAGCTCCTCGATGACAACCGTTCTAATCTTCTTCACCGAGGGCTGGGGTCGCAATATTCCCATCGATTTTTCCATGGCTTTTCGGACAGAAACCAGGGCTTTAAAACTTCCTCCGAAGAATTTTCCCACGCCACAGGCGAAATTACGATAAACGTCGGCTGAACTCATATTAACTCCTATAACACAATTAAAGACCTTAAAATAGTTGGTGCCGGGCCGGTCGGCCTTAAGTGTCTTAAGCTGAGGCTGCAGGGAAATTCTGCCGCCTGCCGCCGCCGGTATTTTACCGAACATTTTATCGTGGCATGCCCAATTCTTCGAGCAATTCCACTCGTTTCTCAAGGCTGCGCAATTCAAAAGCATGTTGTTGCTGCCGGTCTCGAACGTACATGATAATGATAACCAGCACGACCACCGTAACAGCAATAATAAGTGTCTTGTTACTACGAAGAAAATTCAATGTATTTCCGGTTGCCTTAGTCATAGCCATAGCTATCCCCTTATTTTTTCCTGTCATTCAGAGTTTTCATTAACGATTGATTTATTCTTTGTTAATGTCCTCTCAAATGTCCCAATCGCTTGCTAGGCTCGCACTTTCAACGAGAGCGATTATAGGACCCTTTCACCATCTTGTCCAGTATTATTCAGTTGTCTGTTCCGCTCTGGCGGGCCCCATTCCTGCCAGAGCTCCGTTTGTGTCTCAATTCGCTCCGACTCAAGATGGCGTTTTTGCTGTCTGTCCCGGAAGAACATAAAAATAACGGCAAGTACAACGATTGTAACAGCAATGATAATTGCATTCTTGTTACTGCCGATGGATTCATCATTCACATTTGTCCCAGTCATCATTATCATCCTTTCTGCCTCTTTTGTTTTTTCAGGCAACTCTTTTACTTACCACCGCCTGATTAACTTTCTTGGCGTTCTTATAAGCATCATACATTGCCCAGATGATTATAAGGACAGATACAGGCCATACAACCATTCCTGTACCAACGCCCAAAACCAATATCAGTATCCCTTTGGCTATCTTACCCAGGTACATATGGCCGCTTCCTAATAACAATAAATTCAACAAACAGGCAAGTGTCGGGTCTTTTGACGGTTCTTTTATCGGTTCTTTACGCATTTTTTACCTCCCATTATTGTTAAACTATTTCTTCCTCATCGGGCGGAACCGCTGTTGAAGACTCCAAATGCTCTATTTCTCTCTGCAGCCGCCGAATTTTGTCCTTTAGCTTCGACTGCTTGATTAAACCTAATACTGATGAAATAATTATTCCCGCCAACAGTGAAATCAGTATGATGATAATCACGGGAACCTGTTTGGCCTCCCAACTGAGGAATTGGACAGAAACCGGATTGGGATTTTGGACGGTCATCAGAACCAACACCAATGCTACTAACAGTATAACAATCAGTTGCCGAGGCATAAAAATCTCCTATGATAATACGTCAACAAAAAGCAGTTCTTGTCTCGAGGTACGACAGCACAGATTAGCAACCTGTTGGACGCAGTATAAAAGTGGCATATGCCACCTCTTTTTTTACAAGCTCCTTTTTACCAGCGATAGATCACGGTTATATATATGCTCGATATGAACAGGAAAATCATCATTATCGGTAAGCCTAATGAAGCATATTCCTTAAATGTCAGACTCGTAAGGTTCTGACCG
>JABMRO010000578.1 GCA_013202635.1 Planctomycetota bacterium | reverse complement strand
TTATTACCCTTCAAGGGTATAAAGTCAACGGCAGATTGACTTCGAGCCGTCCTGCCGTTAACAGCTTCGAGAACTCTATCTATTTAAGCAGCATTCAGCTTGCCTTCAACGTAATTTACAATCGCATTAACAGTGAACAGGTCACCCAATTTGTTAATATCAGGGTCGCTAACAAAGGCCGTTATGTCGGTATGCGGCATCTTCTCTCGCAATTCGGCAAGTCCTTTTTCGGTCAATTTACCGTTCTGAACAAATTCGGAATTGTTCATTAGATTCTCAGCGGGGAACAATTCTTCCCGCGGGATTTTTATTCCGAATGCCTTTTCCAATCGAAACACTATGTCCAAAAAGTCAATGCTTTCAGCCCCCAAATCTCCCATCAAGGTCGCTTCGGCTGTAACCTCATCGTCGTCAACGCCCAATGCATCAATCAGAACTTCCTGAACCTGCTGCGTAATTTCGTCCCGATTCATTGCCATACTTTTTTACCTCCAGCATAAAATTTCGTCTTGCGTATTACGTTTAGTATTTTCACCTCTGCGTTAAACAGGAATCTACCTGCAGCCTAATAATTCCCATCGTTTTTTCATATTTTCGATAATCTTGGCATCAACAGCCGCCATTGCTGAATCCCGGTCGGCCAGGTTAAAATGCCTCAAACCGAATCTTGCTTCAACAATTCGCTCGCCCTGTGAGGAACCAAAGCCGGTAAAACTGCTGATGTTTTCTTCGATAACCCTGGCTTCAACTTTATATTCTATCTGGGAACCAGGCGCCAAAAAACTTTTATATTTTACATTTCTTGCCTGTTCAAGCAATATCATACTGTGTGCGAAATTTTCCGTCCGGCGTACAAGCCATGATGCCGATTCTATCAGACCTTCCAGCAACAATACTCCCGGCAGTACAGGAAACGTCGGAAAATGGTCGGCCAGATATTCCTCAGCTAAAGAAACACCCTTGAGAGCCTTTATTTCCTTGCCGGCGTCCAGCGAAATAACCTTGTCAATAAGTATAAAACGCACAATTCCTTACCCGTGAATCGTGTCTCGATTCGCAGTCTATTAACATCTTTCTATAACTTTCTATTTTGTCTAAACGCTATACGCTATACACTAAGCACCGATTTTGCAATTCTTTTTCCGGCCTTTTTTGCCTTTTTTATACTCGCCGCCTTTTGTCCCGCGAAAACTGTGATTGATATTTGAAAATCTCACACAATTGGTTATACTCTTCTGACTATGGAAATACACAGTGCGAAAATTTCGGATGTCAAGGCGATTCACGCCCTGATAAGTTCTTATGCCGAGCGGGACAGGATGCTGTTTTGCCCGATGGCTGATATTTACGAGAAACTGCAAACCTTTAGTGTGGCCGAGGCCGATGGTAATGTGGTCGGATGCTGTGCTCTGGAGGTCATCTGGTCAAACTTAGCGGAAATAAAATCACTGGCAGTTGATGAAACGCAGAAAGAAAAGGGCATCGGCAGGATGTTAGTAACCGCCGCCATCGAACAAGCCGTCAGGCTTGGAGTGCCGAAGGTTTTCGCACTTACGCTTGAGCCGGACTTTTTTGAGAAATTAGGCTTTGAGATCGTAGAAAAAGAAACACTACCGATGAAGGTCTGGAGTGATTGTGCGAAATGCCC
Organism: Planctomycetota bacterium; assembly: GCA_013202635.1. GTDB lineage: Bacteria > Planctomycetota > Phycisphaerae > Sedimentisphaerales > Anaerobacaceae > NIOZ-UU13. Next base: position 6,623 of record JABMRO010000578.1, on the reverse strand, counting down.
TAAGCAGCAAAATTGTGATGAGATAGCTGTCGTAAAGAACATATCTACAGAAGTCTGAGGCGGCGAATATGCTACTGGCTGCGGAAATTAACCTATTTGTCTGCGTTGGAACAGGGCGATAGCTAATGCAAGTATGGCTGTCGTATAGCACAAGGCATAAGAGGCAGTTATCACGATATATTTTACAGGTACCTGGCTGCCCTCATAAATTGCGTCGCTAATCCAGAAAATCTGCAAGTTCGGCACCAGATATCTGCCAATTTTTGCCCATAATTGAGTCTCGGCAAATCTGCCAAAGGCATAATCGCTTACAAGACCCAATAAAAAAATCCCAATACAGCACGAGAGCGTTACCACAATATTAAATCTGGAGGAAAGTGCCACCGCCAGAGCCACCATTATTATTGCAGCCAACAGCAGTAATACCGAGCCGTAAATATCCACGGCGTTTATACCATTACCCTTAGGATTAAACTGCCATTTATTGTCAATAAAAATCAAAAACACAATGCCTAATGTAGCGAATATGCCAGTTAAAACGATTGCTGTTGACGAGAATTTCCACTCATAAGCATAATTAAAAAAAGCACTTAGCAAAAATACTGCGACAACGACAATCCCTGTTGTAGCAATAACCGTCCAGTCGTGCGGGTCATTTACCGTTTCGAGTACACCGTGCCTAATTGTCATCAGCAGGGCGATAGTGCAGATATAGTGCGCCAGAACCACGGCAGAAGCCACACCGAAAAATTTCGCAATAATGAATATCGGACGTTGGACAGGTTTGGTCAGTACGGTCATTATAGTCTTATTTTCCATTTCCTTGGCCACAGCACCGGATGCGGAAAATATTGAAATGAACAAGCTGGTCAAAAAAAGCGTAGATAATCCTATCTCGCGCAAGAGCTTTTGGTCGTCACTCATTGTGTACATTGTCAAAGACGGGCTAATAAAAAGTAAAAACAGGGCGGCAACAATGATAATGGCATAGACAGGCTGTCTCAGGGTTTCTATGAAAGTATTTTTTGCTATAGTAAATAATTTGTTCATCTGTCACTACCAATCCGCACCGCCTGTGCTGAGTACCGAGGTGTCGCGATTTTATATAAGAACATAATTTTTTTCAATTACCTCTATACCAGAATAACGATTATTGTTATATTACGCAACTTATAACTTGTAAAGAACATACACAGATATTAAGTGAATACTGTGTTTGTGGTTTTTTTGTTCGGAGTATAAAACCGGGGAAAAAAATGACAGTATCATCAAAACGCCCTGAAAACATAGCGATTGTATCTTTAATCCTGAGTGTGGTCTTCTTCGGCATAGCCTTCTTCTTAGGCCGATGGAGCGGTTTTTTTGCCGTCTCTGCAATTAGCTGGCTGATTCTCTCTTCCGCTTTGATTTGGATGGTCTTATGTATTCAGTTCCATCAGCGTGCCTTGGCCGAGCAGGAAAAACTCGATATGGGCCAATTGAGCAAGGACGAGAAGGCCTCTGCAATCTTTCAAGCCAGCGGCGAACGTGCCGGCTTACTTGCCACCGCTCAGCGGCACCTGCAAATACTCGAAAAATGGTTCATTCCCATATTCTCAATACTAATAGCCGCTTATCAAATAGGTCTCGGACTGTATTTATTAAAGACCATTCTGAAGGGCCATGAAGGCCAGCCGCAACAACCTTTGCTTTGTGCAATTGGTATGACGGCCATTGCGTTCACTAGTTTTTTGATATCACGCTACGCTACGGGCATGTCAGCTCAGCGGCAATGGAATCCGTTAAGAGCGGGGGGCAGCACTCTTTTAGCAATAGCTGTTTTGTGTTTTGCTTTGGCAATAGGTTTGGCATTGGCTCAATTCAAGTTTTTCATCGTGCTAAATGTAATCGGCTGGATTGTTCCGATTCTGCTCATTGTCCTTGGCGCCGAAACCGCTTTGAATCTTGTCTTCGACATATACCGTCCGAGACTGAAAGGAAGGTACAGCAGAAGCGCTTTTGACAGCAGGTTGCTGGGCATTATCAATGAGCCGGGCGGGATATTCCGCAGCGCCGCAAGTGCCATTGACTATCAGTTCGGTTTTAAGGTCTCTCAAACCTGGTTTTATAAACTGCTCGAAAAGGCGATAGCACCTTTGGTTTTATTTGCCGCCATTTCACTATATTTATTGAGTTGTATTATCGTAGTCGCACCCAATGAGGAGGCCATAATAGAGCGATTCGGCAATCCGGTAAGCAACAACAATAAAGACAGGCATGTCGGCCCCGGACTACATAGAAAATGGCCATGGCCGATAGATATCGCTTATAAGTACCCGACGAAGAAAGTAATGGAGCTTAGTATCGGCTTTGTCGCCAAAGAGCAAAACAACGACAAAGTTGGGCATGGCCCGTTATTGTGGGGTCAGCAGCATTATGAGGAAGAATACCAGTTGCTTGTCGCAAGTAAACAAACAGGTCTATCCTCAGACGATTCGGCCGTGCCCGTGGGAATTGTTATTGCTGCTGTTCCTGTTCAATACAGAGTAAAGGATTTGTATTCTTTCATTTATAAGCACAAAGAACCGGAAAAACGACTCGAAGCTATCTGCTATCGTGAGCTTACAAAATTCGCATCCAGTGCAACAATCGAGGTTGATGATGAAGCCGACCTTGAGCAGAGCCTGCTCGGAGCAGGCAGGGCTCAGGCCAAGAACACTTTGACGCGTGAAATCCAGAAGGCAGCCGATGACGCTGATTTAGGTATCGAAATCGTCTTTCTGGGTCTTCAGGGTATTCACCCACCGACTGAAGTAGCAGCAGATTACCAGGAGGTTGTCGGCGCGGTTCAGACTAAACAGGCACTTATACTCGAAGCTCAGGCAAATAAAAACGAAAGTTTGAGTGCACTTGTAGGTTCAGTGGCATCCGCTGACAAGCTTTACAGTCTCGCGGTAAAATATCAGCAGGCTGAAAAAACAAACAGGCCGGAGGATTTCGAAAAGCTTGGTATCGAGCTGGATACAGCTCTTGAAGAATCCAAAGGCGATATCTTTCAGACAATGAGAGATTCTCAAAGCTATGCATTTGAAAAAGCTACGCTTGCAAAAGCGGCCGGCGAACGCTTCGACAGCCAGCTCAAGGCATACAGGGCAGCAAAAGAGATTTACACACAGCATCTTAGGTTAAATATGCTCGAAGAATCTCTGAAAAATATACGAAAATATATCGTGGCCGCAGATCCGAATGATAAGCAGATTTTTATAATCGATATCCAGGAAAAACTCACACCAAGTATATATGACATCGGTGGTTTTGAGGAGATCAGTCAATAATGAAAAATATAGTCATTACAATTTTTATCGCATTAGTTGTTTTAATTATGGGTTTGTATCTGATTGCTTTTCAGGTCAGAGAGACCGAATCAGCGTTAGTAACAAGATTCGGTAAACCTGTACGCACAATCACCGAACCAAAACTATGTTTCAAATTGCCGGCCCCGATAGAGCGTGTACACAAGTTTGACTCCAGAATGCACGTTTTTGAGGCCGACCTCGGAGAAACTAATACAAAAGGCGCTGTGCCGATTATAGTAAATACTTATGTAGTCTGGAGAATTGCCGAGCCTTTGAAATTCCTGAATTCCGTTGGCACCGTCAAGGAGGCCCAAGTCAAACTGTACAGCCAGATTACCGACACTCAAAACAGGGTAATCGGCCAGCATTCCTTCGGCGAATTTGTGAACAGCGACCCGGCTAAAATAAAATTCAAGGAAATTGAAGAGGAAATGCTCGCAGACCTCGAACAAACCCTGAGCAACGAATACGGCATTGAAATCAAGACTCTCGGTATAAAACAGCTCAAAGTCAATAAAAATGTCACCGTGAAAGTGTTCGAACGGATGAAAGCTGCCAGAAACCTCCGGACCAAAGCTACCATTTCCGAGGGTGAGGGCCAGGCAACCAGGATAAAAGGCGAGGCTAATTTTAAAAAGTCTGTTCTGCGTACCACCGCAGAGGCAAGAGCCCTGGCTATACGAGGGCAGGGTGATGCCGAAGCCGCGAAACATTATAAAATGCTGGAAGAAGATCCTGAACTCGCGATGTTTCTACGTAATATCGACAGCCTGGGAAAGATGTTAAAGGAAAATACAACTATCGTTATTCCGGCCGATTCGGAACCTTTCACACTTTTAAAGGAAGCCCCGTCCCTGAAACCTAAACAGTAAGAATAATTTAAATTTTATTGTTCGAAATGAAATAAAAGTTACGCAAGATTATGGCTGAAGAAGATAACAAAAGTGATAAGGATTTACAACCACAGACACCAGATAAATCCAAACCCGTAGAACTTGATGCTGCCGGCAAGTCACTGTCGGAAGCATTGGGAATGAGCTTCGTCATTCTTAAAGTTATAATGGCGGTGCTTATCCTTGCATTTCTGGCCTCCGGTTTTAAAACGGTCGGTTCCGACGAACAGGCCCTTGTTTTAAGATTTGGAAAGATTCGCGGAGTTGGCGAGGGCAGAGTTCTCAAGCCCAGGACCTGGCCGTACTGGATAATCCCATATCCGGTCGAAAGAATGGTAAAAATCCCTGTAGAGAAGAAAGTGGATTTGCCCATAAGGTCTTTTTGGTTTTACCAAAGTAAAGAAGAAATGCTCATGGAGGCCTCTATCAAAAAGGCCAGAGTCCTGCCCGAACTGGACCCCATAAAAGACGGTTATTGTATTACCCGAAGTGAAAAACCGGATGAGACGATATCAGGATCGAGTGGTAGTGACTACAATATCGTCCATTGTAAGTGGCGGCTAACCTATCAGATTGATGACCCCGTACGGTTCTTTAAGAATATTTACGTCGAAGAAGTAAAGCCGGGTGATATTTACCTTGATGTTGTAATAGAAAGTATAACACCGCTTTTGCAAAATATCTTTGAAGATGCGATAGTAACCGCAACTGTGAACTATACTATCGACGATATTATATACCAGCAAGTCGCACGGTTAACGGAACATATCAAAAAATTGGTACAGGAAAAACTCAACACGATAGAAAGCGGCTTAAAAGTTGTGCAGGTACAGCTTACAGAAAAGACCTGGCCACTACAGGTCGATGCAGAGTTTCAGGCATTAGCAACTGCCAGCCAGGACCGTCAAACATCTATAAATGCCGCCCGGGGCTATGCCGAAAGCACTCTGAATGAGGCTGCCGGGCCGGTGGCAGAACAATTATTTGCGGCCCTAAAGGGTGATACCGTCAGTGAAGAAGAAAAGGAGTTATTGTGGTCTCAATTGGCAGGTACAGCTCAAGAAAAAATCTCTGAGGCAAGGTCCTACCAAACTAAAGTTGTAGCGAGTGCCAGAGCCAATGCCGAATATCTCAAGGAATTGCTTCCCGAATATCGCAAACATCCGGAGCTTGTTATCCAGAAGATCTATCAGGACGCGATAGAACGCATTTTCAACAATGTTGATGAGAAATTTATCATTCCTAAGGGGGCGGAATGGCGAATTCTGATAAATAGAGACCCCTCGTTAAAACCGAAAACCAACAAACAGCAAACGACGCAATAAAAGAATTAAGAATAAGCTGAATCTTAATATTCAAGAAAAGATAAAAAAGATACGAAATTATGGCTCACCAACATTTACATTTTCAGGACGACGTCGCCGCCGAGCACACTCACGGCAAGCAGATTCGCGTAAGTATTGCCCTGTTAGGAACGTTAGCCGGCGGAATGCTGCTGATAAACAGCGGCATCGCGAAGCTCATTTATGGCAGCGACAGCTTCAACGCCGAGTTTTTTGCAATGGCCGGCGCTATACTGCTCGGTGCTCCCATCGTCTATCATGCAATAAAAAGCCTTGTTCAGAGACATGCACATATGGATGAACTGGTTGCCCTGGCCATAATAGCAGCTTTTGCGACGCAGGACTACGTCACTGCAGGCATTGTCGCATTCTTTATGCTCCTCAGCGAGCTTATTGAAACACGTACCGCCCTCGGGGCCCGCGCTTCAATCGAATCTCTGATAAAGCTCACACCTACAAAGGCAAACCTCATCGATAATGACGGCTCCGAAAGAGAAGTTAAAGTCAGCAGTCTAAAGACCGGCGATTGTGTCCGTGCTCGTCCCGGTGATAACATACCTGCCGATGGCGAAGTTGTAAAAGGGCTTAGCTCCGTTAATGAGGCAACAATAACGGGTGAATCTCTGCCCGTAGATAAGGTCCCGGGGATGCAGGTCTTTGCCGGCACGAACAACCTTACAGGTGTGCTTGATATTACAGTAACCAAGGCCGGTAAAGACACAACTCTCGGTAAGGTTCAGTCGCTTATTATGCAGGCTGAACAAACGAAGATACCGATTATGCGGATAATTGACCAAAATGTTAAGTGGTACACACCAACAATCTTAATGATTGCCGGTATAGTCCTGTTCTTCACCCGTGATATCGACAGGGCTATTACGATACTTGTTGTCTCGTGTCCCTGTGCCTTGATTCTGGCGACGCCGACGGCAATGGTGGCGGCGATTTCCGCCTCCGCCCGCCTTGGTATTCTGATAAAAAACGTCGCCGACCTCGAGATTGCCGGCAAGATGACAGCGATGGTGTTCGACAAAACAGGAACGGTAACTACC
>JABMRO010000577.1 GCA_013202635.1 Planctomycetota bacterium | reverse complement strand
TGTTTCTCCAAGTACCAAAATCGGATTGCACCGGCTGGCAGCCACAAGTTTAATCATTTTGAGAGTATTGAGAATGGCTTTACTGCAGCCGACCATAGAGACAGAGCCAGCTAAATCTTCAGCAAAAAAATGACTTGTGCTTTGTTCAGAGTGAGAACACCCTTCAGGGTGATAGCTATGCGGCGGAGGCCGCTTGGATTTAATTTTTATCCTGTTTATAATTTGCTCCAACCGAGCATAATCCTGCCTTGACTTCAGATAGTCATAGGCCCCGGTCTGTATAAATTCTGTGGACAAGTCGATGTTGTTATCATCGCCACCAACCACCACGATGGGGACATCGATTGAATTATTATCGGCCTTATCACGGAATTCACGGATATGACGCGGGCCAAAGCGATGGTCGAAAAGCATTAAATCCGGATTGACCGTTTGAACGATATCCAGAGCATCGTCCAGGTTATCGGCCCCAAATACTTCCCGGCCATACTTCTGAGCCAGTTGTTGAACCTGGGGGTCTTTACTCAATGCAACAATTCTACGTAAATTCATCCTTGCCCAAAATTATTAAGCGTTGTTTTTTACCAAGTCGTTTTCCATATTATGCAGGCATTTATATTTCACAGATATTGGATAATATAAAGCAATAAATCGACAGATAGCTAAAGACAACTTTAATTTTTTATGGGACCGGCCAATAATGTCACTGTTTCGTTGAGCATAAAGATGTTATGGCACAGCGCGATGTTTTTATAGGACTCTTTTCCAAATGAAGAAACCTTAACAACAGCAGGAGCGCGACGTTTTTTATGGGACGTTACAGTGTCACCAAGCGGACCAATACATATCAACAATAATTATCCGCCAAAACATCAAGCATAAAACGGCAAAAATTTCTGGGATACAGGAAAAATTATCCTCTTTAGAGAATCTTTTAACGAAAGAGCTTTTTACTTTTATTCACTTTTTAGTTTTCGTAACGTCTTTAATAACCGGAATTTATGTAACACAAAATCGACGGCAATTATAATGTGGCACAACAATTGCTAACTTTCTCCTTGTCGGCCGCACGAGTTTAGTGTCGGCTTACGAACGACAATATTGGGATTTGAAAAGAAATTCAGTTATTTGTCTTTTGTAAAAGGTTGAAAAGTTATGGATCCAATATCAGCAACAAACTCAGCAAGTAACATCCAAATGGATTATATGAACCTTCTGGTTGTACAACTACAAAACCAGAATCCACTGGAGCCGTTAGACAATAATGAGATGGCTTCGCAACTGGCCCAGATATCACAACTGCAGCAACTCGAAACAATGAATCAAAGCTTTTCAGACGTCCTTGCCACTACCGAGCTTGCTTATGCCAATTCATTGTTAGGCAAAGAGGTTACATTCATGCCGGAAACCGAGACAGGTGACTCGGAGATCACAAGCGGCTTAGTAGAGCAAGTTTACAATAATATCGAGGGGGAAATATTACTGAGAACAGGGAACCATACGCTTGGTTTAGAAGACGTAATATCAGTTAACGACCGAATTGAGATTTAAAGTTTCGATATAAGGAGAAAGAAAAATGAGTTTTGCATTGTCAGCTGGAGTTACGGGGCTTCAAGCCCACCAGAACATGATTGACGTAGCCGGCAACAACCTTGCCAATGTCAATACAACCGCCTTTAAGGCCAGCACAATAACTTTCTCGGAACTACTGAGTGAAACGATAAAAAAGGCAACTGCGCCGACAGCTACCGTCGGCGGCACGAACCCTCAGCAGATGGGCAGCGGCGTTGGAGTAGCCGGCATAACCCCAAATACGTCACAGGGTAATATCGTAAATACCGGCAATCCCCTGGACCTGGCGTTAGAAGGTGAAGGCTATTTTGTGGTAAGTGACGGTCAACAGAACGTTTACACTCGCGCAGGAGCATTTGCCGTTGATTCAAACGCTACTTTTGTTGACCCCGCCACGGGCTATCGTGTCCAGCGTATCGGCTCAGTGGGCGAAAGCGACGGCTTTCAGACTGTCGGTGACAGTGACTTTCACGTTCCTTACGATGTGGCGGTACCGGCAAAGCCTACGTCAACAATGTCAATAGCAGGCAATTTAAGCTCCGACGCAACTCTGGATACAGCACAAACACAAAAGTTAGGCTCAAATACCACTTTCACCACAAGCGGCAATACGGCTACCGGAACCACCTTAATTTCGGCCCTTGACCAATATAGCGGAACTTTAACCACGGGTACGATTACTTTCTCCGGTTATAAACCGGATGGTACCGCTTTAGGCAGCACTCCAACCACCGACCTGACGATGGATGTTACTGCAACCACCACATTAAATGATGTGCTGGACTTCTTGAACAACAAAACTAACGAACAACAGACAATTACTATTACGGGCACTCCTACCGGCGGCAGTTTCACACTGGACTTTAGTGCGACCGGAACGCCTGCCACTGTTGCCTATAATGCCACTGCTGCTCAGGTTCAAACTGCGCTGGAAAGTTTATCTAGTATTAGCGCCGGTGATGTGAAATGTACCGGCGGCGCCCTTCCCGGCACTCCCGTCGTTGTTGAGTTTACCGGTGCCCTGGCAGCAACGGATGCTAGCCTGATAGTGATTGATGACACCGGGCTGACAGGTGGAGCAAGTCCGGCGGGTACTGTCACCGAGACGATAAAGGGCAGTGCTACATTGGGCATTCTCGAGGACAAAGCCACAGCATCTTTGCTCAACGGCCAAATCCGTATAACCGATATCGCCAGCGGCTACAGTAAATCGGATATAGCCATGTCATATAGCGGCGACGGCACGCTTACATTACCGGGATATTTCGAGTTGTTAACCGTCGGCGGCGACGAAGTCAAGGGTGTTAATATTATGACTTATGATTCTCAGGGGGGTCAACATCTTCTCTCGGGTGCATTTGTGCGAACTGATACCGCCAATACCTGGGATATGGTACTGACCTCAGTCAGCGGCAATATCAGTCAGATAACTATACCAAACCGGAGCATCGAAAATATAACCTTTGACGCTACGACCGGTTATTACACCGGTGTGACCGGCGGCAGCAGCAACCCATCCGAATTCGTAGTAAGCTTCAGCCATGACCCTTCGAATCCACAAACCATATCTATAGATTTCGGCGTCATAGGCGAGTTAAACGGCCTGACACAATTTGCCGGAAGCTCTACAGCCGTAGCGAAAGAGCAGGATGGTTACGAAGCCGGCGAACTTTCTACCGTATCGGTTAATAATGAAGGTATAGTAATCGGTGCTTTCAGCAACGGTGTCAAGAAGAACGTTGGTACCATACAGATAGCAATGTTCGATAATCCATCAGGTCTGGAAAAAATCGGCAACGGGTACTTAACTAATACGGCCAACTCAGGGATGCCGGTAGCTACACAAGGGATGACCGGCGGTGCCGGCTCCATTCATGGTGGAGCACTGGAAAAATCCAACTCAGACGTAGCGACTCAGTTTGTTGCTATGATTCAGGCACAAAACGGCTTTCAGGCCAACGCAAGGACTATCCGAGTTGCCAACGACATACTGCGAGAATTGAGCAACCTTATCAGATAAACAGCAAATTTGAGAAATTAAGATGCCAATAGCACACATGATGACATCAGGATTTAATATCTTTGTTTTGGCACTTACGCCTATAGAGCGGTGGAAGGCCGCGGGACGGTTTAATACCGGTTCGCCCCAACATTGGTTTGTTCTAACAGCGATGGCTGTCATAATCATACTGACTACAGTGTTCCTGATAGTCAGCTATAATCGAATTGCCAAGGAACGAAAATTTAGCAAACAGCTATTTTTTGATTTTTCCAAACAAAGAGGTTTGAGCGGACGGGAACGTGAGATATTGCTCAAGATAGCACATAAGGCAGGGCTTAAGAAAAATCAGGCCATTTTCAGTATGGCCGGTGCCTTTGACAACGGAGCAGGAAAAATGATAAAAGAAAGCCTTGCACAGCAGGGAGCGGAAGAAAGCAAATGGTTAAGAACCGAGCTGTCCTTCCTGCGCGAAAAGCTTGGCCTCAAGAAAATACCCTCTGCCTCAGCAGGCTCGTTAGCGAAATTGAAGAAACCGGGCAGCAGACATATTATCACAGGTACAATACTTCAAATAACCCGCCGTAAAAACCCCGACTTAGGCAAGATTGAGTGCACCGTTATAAAAAATGACAATATGGAGCTTACCGTCAAATTGACAACACCGATAGAAAGTAATCCGGGCGAGTTCTGGCGTGTGTATTATAATTTCGGTGCCTCGGTTTGGGAGTTTGACACTTCCGTAGCTCGTTGTAATGGCGACGCTATAGTTTTAAATCATAGTGATGATGTTCGGCTCATTAGCCGCCGGCGATTCTTGCGCGTTCCAGTAAAAAAGCCGGCCTTCATCGCACGCTTTCCATTCTCAAGAATGCTGTCGTCAAACAGTCCCGCGGCAAAACAAGTTTCGGTAAATGAGCCCGGCAATACGTGGGGGCCACCTGAATTTATACCTGCTACCGTAACCGAACTTGGCGGTTCCGGCCTGCGCCTCGAGGCCCCGCTGGAGGTAAAAGCAGGTGACAGAATATTGGTAATAGTTAATCTGGGTGAAGAAAAGGACCGGGACTTAATTTCGCCTCAAAAAAGTACTCCGCTACGCTCGGTTTTAACGAAGGACAAAAAGAGGACGCCATCAAAAATAGTAGAAGATATCGGCGAGGTCAAACGCGTCAGAGCCATACCAAATGGTTTCTCAATAGCAGTTGAGTTGACAGGACTAAACGACTCAAACCTTAACGAGTTAATTCGCGCTACCAATGCAGCTTCTATCAAAACCAATCGTAACAGTCAAGATACTCCGGATTCCTCAGAGACAGAAGCAAAAGTTTCAGTGCCGGCGATAGTGCAAGGAGACTGAAATGTCAGATATTATAGACCAGGTTAGTACAAGCCTTGATGCCTTAACACAGGAATTCGAGACAATTACACACAACCTAGCCAACGTAAGCACAGCCGGGTACAAGCGCAGGTGCAACACATTTTCAAAATCCCTTCAGGAACAAATGACAGGACTTCTGGAACAAATGACAGGGACAGAGACAGATACATATTCACCCGGCAGTATTGAACTGAATTCATCACTTGATTTTTCCCAGGGCAATCTTTTCGAAACCGGCCTACCGTTAGATTTTGCCATACACGGTAAGGGTTTTTTCGTGATAGAAACACCCAACGGGCCGCTTTACACTCGCAATGGTATATTTCAGAAAAACCAAAATGGTCAAATAATTGATTTACAGGGTCGAATTGTAGCAGGTGAGGGAGGCCCAATCACGATACCGAGTGATGTGGGAACCTCGCAAGTGATTGTCTCAAGCGACGGAAGCATAAGCACCGGAGGCACAAATATCGGAAAATTTCAATTGGTTGATTTCGAAGCCAACGAAGCCAAACTTGTGCCAACCGGAGACAGCTGTTACCGGATGCCGGACGAGAATATACAACCGGTTGCAGCTGAAAATATCATCGTAAAACAAAGCAACCAGGAGCTATCTAACGTTAAGATGATAGAGGAATTAGTGGATATGATTATGGTGTCCAGGCTATACGAAGCGAATATGAAGTTCATTGCGGCCAGAAAAGCAGTTGCCAGCAGCATTACAAGCGCAGCTATGGCCTAAGCATATCCGGCACCTATATGGCCTAAGCCCAAACTCAAAAGGTGCAGGATTTGCAAACCGTTAAGATAAGGAGAACAATATTATGTTAAGAGCATTTTCCACTTCAGCAACGGGTATGGCGGCCCAGCAGACAATGGTGGACGTGATTGCTAATAATCTTGCCAACATCAACACCACGGGATTTAAGAAAAGCCAGGTTGCTTTTCAGGATTTACTTTATATCAAGCTTAAAGATGCAGGCGCAGAAATAGTTTCCGGTATAAACTCTCCTAACGGTCTGGAAGTAGGCAGTGGAGTCCGAATGGCCGCTACCATAAGAGTTTTTAGCGGAGGTGAGCTTCAGAGCACTAACAGATCTCTCGATATAGCTATTTCAGGAGAAGGCTTCATTCAGGTGAGCACGCCAAGTGGTGAGACAAAATACACGCGTGACGGCTCGCTGCAAACAAACGCCGACGGTGAATTAGTTACCGTCACCGGATACCGCATAGAGCCTGCTATCAGTATCCCAACTGACGCGGCTTCTATAGATATCGGCAAGGATGGAAGTGTAAATATAACCGATGCTTCTGGAACTCAATCAGTTATAGGGACAATAGAGTTAGCACGTTTTCCAAATCCTTCGGGTCTTACCGCTGAAGGTGAAAATCTGCTGGCCGAGACTGAAGCAAGCGGTACGGCTACAACCGGCACAGCAGGAAATAGTGGCTTTGGTACCATCCAGTCGGGATTTCTTGAAAAATCCAATGTCCAGATGATAACCGAACTTGTCAATTTAATCACCGCCCAGCGAGCATACGAGACGAATTCTCGTGCTATAAGAGCGGGAGACGAAATGCTAAGACAGGCAAATCAAATGGCACGGTTCTAATGGAAAGACCATTATGAGTAATAAAAAAGCTAATATTATCTTAATTATGTGCCTGTTGTTGTCAGTGAACAGCAAGGCCGACAACACTAAGAAGGATTCCGCCCTACAGATTTACCTTCCGAGGGAAATTACAATCAAAGACAACCACTTAAGTCTGGGCCAGATAGGGATAATCCGAGGCAATGAGTCTCTTGCAGCCAAGGCGAGCAAAATCGCATTAGGACGGATTTCAGTGCCCGGGCAGAAGATTGTTATTGACAGAGAAATGGTTCTCAGCAGATTGGTCTGTAATGGAATCCCTGCATCTAAAGTAACATTAACCGGCGCAG
>JABMRO010000042.1 GCA_013202635.1 Planctomycetota bacterium | reverse complement strand
CATAATATATTGCAATATATAGACTTACAAAGCGCCAAGTATCAGTGTCATTAGTTTTGAGTTTTGAGTTTTGAGTTTAGAGTTTTGAGTTTTGAGTTTCATTTGTGGTTCATCTTCAAGTGCCGGCTTTAAATGGGCCGACTCGTCGTAGTCAATCTTTGTAAAAGAGGCCGTCATTATTCGTGAAAATATCTTGTTTACAAAATCAAGGATTCCCTTGGCCGAGCGGAAATTAAGGTTGAGGTCAACACGTAAACCACCTGGGGCCTTTTCAATTTCACCCGAAGCCTGCTTTAGCTGTTCGAGGAAAATATCCGGCTGCGCCCCGCGAAAGGCATAAATACTTTGTTTGACATCGCCGACTTCGAGAATATTCCCACCCGGACTGAGCATATCGAGTATCCGCTGCTGGACGGAATTGATATCCTGATATTCGTCAACAAATATATACTTGTATTTTTCCCGAAGCATTAGCGCCGTCTCCGATGGTTTCATCCGGTCTTGTGAGGAATCTTCGGCCGTTAAAAGCTTCAATGCGTAATGCTCAAGGTCGGCAAAATCCAGACAATTGAGCGTTCCCTTGGCATGGCTGTATAACTGGACAAACTTCTTAACAAGCTCAACAAGTACCTTCGTCTGCAAACCAACCGAACCGCTTAAGCTATCGAGGTACTCGGGATTTACCATTGCAAAGCGTGAAAGCTCTTTGAAATCATCCACAGCTTTTCTGGCTGTTTTCTGCAGCAATTCCACAATCGGCTCGGATAGACCTTTGGGTTTATATGTTTTGGGCTTATCGAAATTCCTTATCGCCTCTGTGCATCTGTCCCATTGGCCGGAATTTATAAATTCGATACATTCTGCAACCGGCTTAATATGAGTATTCCGGAGCCACTTGGTTTGGTCGGCGGCAGCCTTGTTTTCGGCAAGTTCCTGGGCGTATTGAAGCTGATTAAGAATGTCCTGCAGCTTATCTGCAACAATTTGTTTTTGTTTTTCGCCGATATCGGTTGCAAAGGGATTAACGGCCTCGGCAAACTGTGCCGCTCTTTCGTACCAGTCCTCCCGTGAGATTACACCATCGAGAAAATCGTTGATGTATATTATCTTCGTAAGAAAACCGTCATTGGCCCGAAGGTCCCGCCGATATAAAAGCCGCTCAAGAGCAGTCCGGAGGTTGCTTTGCTGCCAGGCCCAGTCGATGGTTTTTTCGAGGGCCTCTGTTTTGAGCAGTTTTTGCTCGTCGCCGTCAATTACACCGAAAGTCGGGTCCAGGGCAAGTTTATAAAAATACTCCATGATAAGCCGCTTGCAAAACGAATGTATCGTACTGATATCGGCGCCCTGGAGCAGCATAAGCTGGCGGCGAAGGTGATTGTCCGGTTTTTCACGAAATACATTTTGTAATTGCTCGGTGATTCGCGAGCGCATCTGTTCGGCAGCAGCTTCGGTAAATGTCAGTACGAGTATGTTGCGGACATCCGGACATATCGATTTGTCGGAAACGATATTGACACATCGGCCTGAAAGAACGGCGGTCTTGCCTGTACCGGCTGATGCGGTTACGAGAATGTCACTGCCCCGGGCCTTAATAGCCCGTTTCTGCTGGTCGGTCCACTTAATCTTTCTTTCAGCCATTAACAACTTCCATCATTTCAAGAACTTGCCTTTTTCCAAGCGATATTAGAGGCTTGTAGTCATTTATCTGCCAATCGAATCTGCAGACAGAATTATACTTACAATAACTGCACGGTGATTTTCCACCCAAACGATACGGCCTAACATCGATTCTGCCTGACAGTATTTGTCCGGCCGATTCGATTATCTTTTTCTCGGCAAATTTAAGCAGTTTTTCAAAGTCAACAGGTTCTAACGCCCCGCTGGTATTTTTCCTCCCGTACTGGTCACCCTTTTTCGTAACAAAGAAATTATAAAAACTGTTGCTGTCCGAATTATCGAGCTGGCGGAACAATTCGCCGTTGAATATACCTTTTGCCTTATAAGCATATTTTTCTGTTTTCTTAGGTATCTCATCAAGAGTGGTTTTTTCGGGGCTTACCTCGACCGGCATATAAAAAGCTCCCGCAATGTTTTTTATTTTCGAGCCGGCCGCATTGCGAACAGCCAACATATAGAGCGGCAATTGTATCTCAAGACCATGGCAAAATTCCGACCAGCCAAATTTTGCCCTGTTCACACTGCGTTTATAATCGAAAACAAGTGCAATATTTTCACCGTCAACATCCGCAATATCAAGCCGGTCGATTTTGCCGTTCAAAGACACGGAGCGGTCATCCGGCAGTGCAAGTTCATATTTGCCGAGTGTTTCAAGAGCATCTTTGGCCCGGCCAAATGAGATTTCCGAGAGGCTCGGCCTGAAACTGCCGGCCCGTACCATCTGCCCGACCGCTAAAACAAAATCCTCAAGAACATCAGCGGCGGAACTGATAATATAAGCATTATGGGGCGAGCGGCGCCTGAAGTTTGAAATAAAGGAATTAGCCTGAATAACCTGTTCTGCTTGCTCTTTGAGTATTTTTAACAGCTCTTCGTTTTCAATCGTTGCAAAATCCTTCTTTTGTTCATTTAGAGTCTTTAACAAAGCATCCAGAACATTATGATAAAAGGCGCCCAGGTCTAATGGTTCAAATTTAAATTCCTTTCGTTCCTCCAATCGCAATGTGTATCGGGCAAAATATTGATATGGACAGGCGGCAAAAGTGGTCAGCCTCGTTGCTGAGCTTTGTATCTGCCTGCCGAACAGCTCGGCGACAACATCGCTGTTCAACCGTGCGCGATTGTCATAATTGATTGCAGAAAGAACATTTGAGCCTAATTCTGCAAACTGGTCATCCGAGTAAATATCTTCTAATAATTCACCAGGACTTTCATTATCGCTCGTTTGAAGGCTGAAAGTATCCCTTCCGAGCTGAGTACACAGCAAATCCGCAAGTTCGGTTTCACTGTTAACCTGTTCAATATCTATTCTCTCATTTGCGATTGATTCCTCGTTAAGATTTTCAAACAGCGATTCGAGATTGTCTATGAATTGGGAGCGAGGTACCGCACCGCCCTTATCGTCCACCGAAGGATATGTAATACACAGAAATTCGGACGGACGCGTAAATGCAATATAGGCCAAATACTGGCGGTCGGCAAGCGTTTGACTTAAAGCCGGGGCCAATTGGAAATCCGCCGACTCGG
The DNA here is from genome assembly GCA_013202635.1 of Planctomycetota bacterium. Taxonomy (GTDB): domain Bacteria; phylum Planctomycetota; class Phycisphaerae; order Sedimentisphaerales; family Anaerobacaceae; genus NIOZ-UU13. The sequence continues at coordinate 871 of JABMRO010000042.1, read as the reverse complement.
CAACGCTGCGGTCGTCCTCGGTCAATATGATGCCGGTAGCCAGCGGAACGGGAAACTGTCTTTGCGTAGCGCCAATTAAAAAGACCGCTTTTAAATCGGGATGCCGGCTGCGCTCAATAGAGCCGACAAGAACCTGGTCCAATGCCGGCGGAATGAAAGCTAAAGTCAACTGTGAAAAAGCGGAATTGATAATCGCAAAGAAATCGGCAGCCGTCATAGCCCGGCCGGCAAATACCTCGACAAGCTCGTCGAAAATATCCACAAGCTTGTTATAAAATTGCTGATGCTCATCAGCAGTGACTCCGTCTTCATTCTTGTCGGCTTGCTCAATCCAACTGCCAATTGTTTCGGTCACCTTTAACTCATCAAGAAAAGTAAAAATAGCCTCTGTGAACTCAGGAGCAGTAAGCATCTTTGCTTGATTGCCAACCGGACAAAGACCATCTCGAAGCTTTAGTAAAGGCTCGACGGCTTTTAGCCGAATTTGGTTTATCCGCTGCTGGTCAAAGTCTTCTTTATCCCTGCCTGCAAAGTTCCACTGTTTACGCTGAAGCCAGTCGCCGCCGGTTATGCCAAAGGCAATACAGTAATTTTCCAGCAGGTCGATATCGTACCGCTGCACCGGAACAAGGTCGGTCTTAAAACAGGCAAAAATATCACTGTGCGAAAAGCCACCCGTAACCGCCTGAAGGGCCGAGCAAATAAGCTGAACAACAGGATGCTGGTTCAATGGCTTTCGTTTATCAATAAAAAACGGGATTCCATAGTCGTCAAAATACGCCCTTACATAATGTTGATAATTATCAATGTCCGAGGCGATAACGGCAATGTCCGAATTCATCGCCAAGCTATCCGAGGCGGGCAAGGTGGT
>JABMRO010000576.1 GCA_013202635.1 Planctomycetota bacterium | reverse complement strand
TCTTCACGGGCAGCCATCGCTTTAGCCAGTGCGCTGGCTAAATCGGTTCGTTTTGTAGCCATCGCATTGTTTTTATTTGCCTTTTCAACTACACGCTCGGCTTTGACTTGCTGTATTCGTGCGTTGAACCTGGCTTTTACAGCATCAAGATAGACCTGTGCGGCCTCACGATTTGCAGCGTTGGCAGCCAGAACAATATTCATGTCAGCTTGCGCGGTTGTTTGTTTGGCGTCAATGCCGGCATTTTCGCACATTTTGATTGTATTTGTGTTTGCTACCATACGTTCACAGGCAGCTTCGCCCCGCAGGCTCTGGCTTAATGCAAGATCACTGTCTCGTTCTATCTGTGCCTTCGCTATCGCGTGTTCCATCGTAAATTGTGCGTTAATTCGGTTGATTTCCGCATCAGTTTTTTGCCGCAGCACGGTTACTTGCGTCAATGCCTGCTGATAATCGGCCTGTGCGATTCTTTTCGCCGATTGGATCGAATTTTCAATTTTAGCCAGCTCTGCATCAAGATATCTGCTAACTGAATCAACCTGCACATCAAGCTGTATTGCAAGAGCTTCTTTCGAGTCAGAGATACTTTGAGCTTCTATAGTGAGTTTGGTATGCTGGGCATCTCCACGCTCTTGAACCGCCCAAAGATTAACTTTTAATTCTCTAACTTCATTTTTGCCGCCCTTGCTAACCGCCTCTGCTTTTGCAAGAAGTTGTTCTGCACGAGCGTTTGAAATCTGCTCCAGGGCGTTAGCCTGACTGCGATAATCCATGACCTCTGCTTCTTTTTCCTTACGGAAGGATTCAGCCTGTACAACGTGCTGGCGGTATTTTGATTCTGTGATGTCCATTTCTTTTTCGGTCTTGATTTCAATTTCGCTGAAGCGTGAACGCGCCTGTGCTTCAAGAGCATCCGCGATGGCGAATTGCTCGGCCACGATGGCATCTTCCTGTTTTTTTATGGCCAGATGATTTGTTTTGGCTTCTGCGAATGTCGCATCTGAAATCATTTCATACGCGTCAGCTTGCGCCCTGGTTCTCATAACCTCGGCAAGGCCTGTGCGATAGTCTGTGATGTGATTCGGCTCTATCCTTGGCGCGACATGCTGGACCTGCGGGACATCCGGTACTGCGTGCAGTTCATCTGTATGCTCTGATAGGAAAGTGGTGTTATTGTCGATCTCGACTTTATTGGCAGCTTTTTTAGCCGCAATTTCTTCCAGGACTTCCTGTTTGATTTTTGCCGCTTCGGCTTCTGCTTCGGCAATAATCTGAATCTTTTGTGCTTCGGCTAAAGCTTCGATATGAATTGCTGTCTGACGTACGGCCTCTGCACGAGCGGCGGCTTCTGCCTTGATAAATTCCGAACGGGCGACTTGTTCAGCCCTGTCCGAACTAACCCGGAGTTTCCTGGCTTCGTTGATTTCGTCGTCGAAATTGGCCTGAACTTCAGCAAGTCTCGATTCGTAGTTGGCTGCTGAGATGTTCTGATGATGTTCAGTATCCGCCCTGAGACGGTTAATTTCAGCAATGGCCTTTTCAAGACGGGTGGGCGCAATGGCGGATTTCTCTTTTGTTTTCGCCTGTGCTTCGGCCTTGGCAGAGGCGGCTTCTGTCAGTTTTAATTGATACCCTTCATTAGCAAGATTCTCCTGAATGGTAGCGGCTTTGGCACGAAGCTCTTTTACGAAAGCCGCCGAATCCTTAAGGATTGCTACGTGAGTGGCCTTGAGTCTCACGGCTTCAGATATTGTTTGAACAGTAACAGATTTTATTTGCTCATTAAGTTCATCCGCGCGCGCCTGCGTTTCCAGTTGAACCGCGATAGCTTCCGATTCAAGTTCTAATACCGTGGCATTAGCCCGTTCCCGTGTCGCTTTTGCGGCTTCTGTCATTTCAAGAATTTTAGCATTGCTTTCGACTTCAATTGCTTTTTTAATCGCTTTGGACTGCTCAATAAGAGCTTTTTCGCGTTCGAACTTTTCACGTGCTTCAGCGATAATATCGTAACGTTTGCTGTCGCCTTCTTTGATTAATGACGCTATGTTTGCGTCTTTCTGTCCGATGAAAGCATCAAGTTCCGCTTCTCTTGCTGTGATTTGTGCCATAGCCTTATTGTATTCTTTGTTGTACTTTCCACGAAAAGCATTGGTTTCAGAAAGGTTTTTGTTTGCTTTTGCATCCAATTCCGTGCGGAGGGCACTGAAATCAGCCAACTGTTTATTCCATTCTGCACGAGCCTGTAGATCACCAGAATCGGCTTTTTCCAGGGCCTCTTCAACTTTGGAAACGCCAATTTTGCCTTCACTTATATATATGACCGGCAAATCTGAACTGTTAGCCATTTCGGAAAATTCGGAATGAGTTTCGTTAATTTCGATACGTTCATTTGCCGACTTCAGAACCTGACCATACCTGTCAGTACATCCTGAGACGAGCAATACGAGAATCAAATATGTGCTGACCAAACGTTGAAAAATATGCCTGTATTTTCTGTTCATCATTTTCTATCTCCTCACGAGTTTAGAATTGAAATGTGTCTTCCATCGCCATCCAACGAGTCCGGCATATGGTTTTTCGTCATAATGAAGTCAGTACTTTAACAGGTATAGAGGCTATTTTTGAGATTTTTTCAAAAAATGGATGCGATGCGGTCAAAAAAATGTTTGAAGGGATAGTGAACACACTCACTGTATTCTTTAAAAAGCAAAATGTTCGTATAAAACTTATCGGAACACAGAGCATGAAAATATAAAAAAGCTATAATGGATGTATTTCCGATTTCAAATATACAAGTCTGATACTTATCGTTTAGGCAAATCGCCCCCCCTGCCGCAAATACTAAATAGCTTGCAAAAGTTCACGTCTTCAATTATTGTTTCACAAAAGTAAAACAACCAGTGAAACTTTGGTCTAAGTATAGGGTTTAGCGGGCAGATGAATATCATTTTCGCATTATTACTTTTAGTTGGGGGGCTGGCTATACTGTGGAAGTGCGCCGAGCTGTTAGTGGCCGGTGCGGTTGGGTTAGCAAAGCGTCTCGGTATCAGTTCACTTGTTATCGGCCTGACGGTAGTGGCTATGGGTACATCAGCACCTGAATTAGCAGTGAGTATCGCCGGTGTTCTTGAAAAGACCGGCGAAGGGGGAAATATAGCCGTCGGTAATGTTTTCGGCTCAAATATAGCAAATCTGGCTCTTGTGGGCGGTCTTGTAGCCCTTATTCGACCTCTGATGGTCAAAAGACAAACGCTTCGACGTGAGATACCAGTGATGATTATTATGGAACTGCTTTTGTGGCCATTTCTGTGCAATTCACATCTGGGTCGGCCGGAAGCCTTTGCTTTGTTAGTTATGTTTACGGCGTTAATACTGATAACGATACATCTGGCACAGAAAGAAAGCAAACAAAACAGGAATAAACAAGCGGAACTGAACAGATTGGCCGCAGAGAACGTCAACGATACAGAAGTAATCACCCGGGCAAGCGGAGATGGAATTAAGGGTGGAGATGGAATAAAAAATGTGCTCTTTATTGTGATTGGATTGATAGGATTGGCTGTTGGTGCAAAGATGGCTGTGGAGGGGGCCGTGTTTATCGGTACAAAAATCGGCCTGAGTGTGAGTGTTATCTCGCTGACTATAATCGCTTTCGGGACATCTCTTCCAGAGCTTGTAACCTGTGTGGTGGCGGCTATAAAGGGCCATCACGACATTTCCGTCGGTAATCTTATCGGCTCCAACATCTTCAATACACTGCTGGTTGTAGGCGGAGCAGGCATAGTTCTGCCGTTTGATATAGAACAACGGTTCGCTGGAGGGGTCGATTACTGGATTATGATTATAGTCAGTGTTGCCTTTGCTTTAGCGGTCATTCTCGGCAAGCGCATCATCGGGCGAATAAGCGGAACACTGCTGCTCTGCGGATACGTTGGATACTTGGTGTATTTGTTCAGGTTCAGCGGATAGGAAAAGGCAGAAATCGGAAGCCAGGAGACAGAATACAGAAAAAGCAGAACATAACTGATTGATTTGCCAAACCAATTGCTTGAAGTAGTTCAAGTACTCGTTAAAATTGTCCGGTGATTTAACGTTTTTTGAATCGGTTATATTTTCTTGAAAGGATTTTGTGTATGTTTAAACCGATAAGTCAAGCTCAATTCCAGTTGGCCCAGGATACCCTGAAAAAAATTAGGGGCTTGTTGGATGTCCGGGACAAACTTATAGAACAAGGTGACGTTCAAGCGGAGCTGGTGCTGCCGGGTATTATGTGGAAGGCGATAACTCTTTACAGCTATTTTCTTAATCCAAGTTACGACGTCGTAAACACCTTGCGGTTACACACTTATCCTTTTACAGGATATTATCTTGGTTATGCAATTGATAATGGCCATAATCCGCTGCCTGCCTCTCTTAAAAAAAAATATCACAAGTTAACGGACGGACTGCCTTCAGAGATGATTGCTCGACCTCCACGTATGTTCGGTGAAATTGGCTGGGAATTAAATGGAGGTATTGTGAACAGAGATGTCCTTGCGTACCAGAGGCTTATAACCAGTTTATATTTTTCGGGCGCATTGGACTATCTTCAGTCGAAAGATTCTCTTCGTATTCTTGAAATCGGTGGTGGTTATGGAGGTCTTGCTTGTTTTCTTTGGAAAATACTTAAGCCATCCAGTTACTATCTCGTTGACCTTATCGAATCTCTGGCCTTCTCTTCCGTGTACCTTACGCTAATAGGTAATCTTGAAGGTGTAAAGGGCATTGTTTATGACGGAAGCAAGTCAGAAACGATCGACGCCCCAAAGAATGGTTTTGTATTTTTGCCCAACTTCTTAGTTAATGATTTACGTAATACTGATAAATTTGACTTTGTCATCAACACAGGTTCTTTCGGAGAGATGACGGAGCAACAAGTTGAACAATATGCTGAAGTTATTCATGACATACTCGCCGAAGATGGTATTATCTTTGAGGAGAACGGCGACCTTATTCCTGTTTCCGACATACTGGCCAGGAGGTTTAAAAGTATGACACTTCGTAAAATTACACGTCTATGGGCAAAGAACGAAGAAACGCTTGCCAAAGTTTTGGATAGAGCCAAGCCCCGACCGGATGAACCTAAGACGGCCCGTCAGTGGCTCGTTTGGTGCCGTAAACATATCGAATATAAGACGTATTAGTGGGTATTACAGGATTACCGCGTCCGTCAGTGTTACTTCAGCGCCACGGGAATCTTCGAGATTGTTCGGTCAGCTCTTTAATTCGCACCTTGACATTTTGGGCCTTGATTTTTTCACCTTTCCACTTAAATATCTCGTCTCTGCTTTCCCTGAGCGCTTTTTGCAGTTCTTCAAGCCTTTTTAGCAAAAGTTCGTACTCAATTCGCTTTCTTCTTATGAGCAGGTCATACTTGTTGCCGACCACTTCTTCCAACTGAGACATTAGTTGTTTCTTTTCATTTTCGTTCCCGGCATCTTTGATTTTTTTGAGCAGCATTTCCTGTCTTTCTTCCAGTTCGAGGTCTGCCTTAAGAACTTCGGCCAACTCGGGATTTCTTCTTCCCTCTTCGAAAATACGCCAATATTTTCTCCTTACAAGCTCGTACTTCTTCACATAGAGGTCCGAATCTTTGTCTTTTAATTTAG
>JABMRO010000575.1 GCA_013202635.1 Planctomycetota bacterium | reverse complement strand
CCGAAAGATGTCCACACAGAGAAAAACCGGTAACGTCGGTGCAGGCGTGTGCGCCAAATTTGACCATTAACTGCGATGCGGTTTTATTAAGTGTGATCATTGACTGCGCCGATGCCTTGATACTTTCGGCGTCGGCACGGCCGATTTGTGATGCGAAGGCCACGATGCCCGTGCCCAATGGCTTAGTCAGAACGAGCACATCACCCTTTTGTGCATTGGCGTTCGTTACTATCTTGTCCTTGTCTATAATACCTGTTACGGCAAAGCCTGCCTTGATTTCACTGTCGTTAATACTGTGGCCGCCGATAATTGCCGCCCCCGCCTCGTTCATCTTGTCGATGCCGCCGGAGAGAATTTCATTCATCGCCCTGTCGGGGACCTTGCGAACAGGAAACCCAAGCACCGAAACCGCCGTCATGGGCGTGCCGCCCATAGCGTAGATGTCACTTACCGAATTTGCCGCGGCCACCTGCCCGAACATATAAGGGTCATCCACCGAAGGCGTAAATACATCCACCGTATGAACCAATGCCCTGCCGTCGCCCATATCATATACGCCGGCATCGTCCCCAGCCGGAATCCCGACCAGCACACGAGGGTCGTCAACGGCGGGTAAATCTTTCAGAACCTGTTTCAAAAACGCCTGGTCTATCTTGGAAGCACAGCCGGCCTTTTCCACGAGTTTTGTTAATTCAATCGGACCTGTCGGACTCTCAAGCCTTTCACCGGCACATAAACATATATTCTTTTCCCTGAAAATGTCACAGGGACATGGTTTCTTGGGGTCGCAAATGCAGTGCCCAAGCCGTATGGAACGCTGCATAACGCGTTTTCGTCTTTCCATATTTATCATTGTAATATCCTCAATAATTAATAATACCCAAAAAGATTATACCCTTTGCATACCTGCTATACAAGCAAAGCGGCCGGAGACCTGCTACGTCTTCACTTTGCTAAATCGGTTCGATGCCAGAATCGCCGCTCCAAGCGCGCCGGTCATCTGCGGGTCGGGTGATACGGTAATACTTTTTCCAAGAGCAGATTCCAGGGCCCCGTCCATCCCTGAGACCATAGCAACACCACCGGTGAAAATAACAGGTGAATCAATGTTTCGTCCAGCCATTGAAACGATACGGTTGGCAATCGCCGTCTGGACTCCGGCGACAATATCTTCCATTGCCTTGCCGTCGGCGAGCAGGCCGGTGATTTCCGTCTCCGCGAACACAACACACATACTGCTTATAGCGGCAGGACTGCGACTTTCGGCGGCCAACTTACCAAGAGAATCCAGCTCGACCCCGAGACGCTGGGCAACAACTTCGAGAAATCGGCCGGTCCCCGCCGCACAACGGTCGTTCATAGCAAAATCCCGTACTTTTCCATCCCCGTCCAACCGCAGAAGTTTACTGTCCTGGCCGCCGATATCAATAATGGTTTTTGCCTGGGGCACGAGCCGGCACACTCCCGCCGCGTGACAGGTAATTTCTGTTATCGTCGTATCAGCGATGCTGACTGCGCCTCTGCCATAACCCGTTGCCACAACCGCACCCACATCTTTTCTATTAACGGAGCTATCATTCAAAACGTTCTCAAATAGTTCCGATGTGAGTTTGTCCTGCTCGACACCCTGGTCCGTCAGGCCTTTTGCTATGACCTGCGTATTTTCAGTGTCTATCAAAACTATTTTTATCGCCCTTGAGCCGGCATCTATTCCTGCATAAATCATCTTGTTCTCCGAGCTTTTATCGTTTCTACGAGGGCCTCCAGCCGGGTACTCACCGTCGGGCGCATTGAGTCCGTCACCGGTGGAACTTCAATCTCCAGTACGGGAATATCAAACTTGTCCTGCACAATGTCACTGATTACCTCACCTTCCAGCGCGCAATGACTTGCACCCGGTATTCGTGATATAAGCACCGCCTCGGCGCCAAGCCTGCTGATATCGGCGCATATCCGCTGCGCCCTATCAGTTGATGAGCCGACCATAGGATCGGCCAGTGCCATCTGCGCCAGAGCTTCGAGGGCGGGAATGTCCTCAGGGATTGCATCGAGCGCATGGGTGAAAAGATATTCGGTGCCGCACACTCTGCCCCCGCAGTCTTCGAGAAGATTCATCACCTGTAAATCCGCCACAGGATTAACCCAGAAGATTTTAGCCGCATCTGCATCAAGGACACCTATTCCCGCCTTCACACGAGCTTTCACTTCGTCAAGCAGCTCTTTGAGCACCTCGATAGTCTCCTGACGGTCTGAACAAAAGTGTATCGCCAGCATCTCTGCGATAAGCATTTCGAGGGCCGGAATCGGACACATCTCGGCGGTAAATGCAAGGCGGCGAAGCTCCGCCAGATGCCTGCGGACCTGATTTGCCTCTTTAATTCCGGCTGAAAGTTTAACTTCATCTAATTGTTCGCCCGCTGTTTCTTCCAGCGCGGTTTTGACCCGTTCAAGTTCTGATTTGACGAACTCAACCTGACACTTAGGAGCAGAGAATCCGCCCGGCAGCATCACCGCCTCTTCATCCGGCTCGGCTTTGCGGCGATGAGGAATCTCCCAGAAGAAAATCGAATGCCCAAGCCCCTCAAGCCGCTGGGCTATAGCGGAAAAATCATCGCATGTGGCTCCGACGCTGCATATTAACTTCTCCGGAACAGGAAAATGTGCTCCTGTAACAAAAGCGCCTAACATCGCACGTACCGGACAAAACGATTCATCTATACCAAGCGAGTCGGCAATGCTCAACAGGCCGGCACTTAGTTCCATCACACACGGAATCCACCAGGCGCCGTCGGGATAAAAAGCCACTATGTTATCAAACGAATACGCCATCACCGGAACCGTGCCCAAATCTTTCATCGTGCCGACAAGCTTTTTCCCGGCTGCCCGGGCATCACGCAGGCGGTCTTCTTCAGTCAGCAGAAAGTTCCACAATCTCAGAGCCGCCGCAGAATTATCATACCGAAGCTTCAAAAGCCGCTGGTCGCCGTCATCGAGATGCCTGCTGAGCGGCCCGCCGTAGTCGGGCTGATTTGTCCCTGCTTTGAGCAACTGCTCGTATTGCAGGTCCCACTGGTCAAGTGTTATTCGTCTCGGTATGTCACTCACAATGCAGCGTCTCCAAAAAGGCACGGATTCGATTGGTTGTCCTTTGCTTTGCTGTTTCGTTATTACCCGCTGTGTCAATATCAAGAACCGGCAAATCGGTCCAGTCCTTCAGCCGCTGAAGCTCGGCATGCCACATATCGCACCACACGTAACGGTGAAAAATAATCCCACGTACTGCTGTGTCGGCAAGCCTGCATTTAAGCCATTTATAAAGCCCGCTGTTCGGCCTGCGGGACGCATCCTGGATACCGCAAAAATATGCGCTGGCCAGCTCCAATAACGGTTTGTCCCTCAGACCAAGACGGTCAAACGGCGCACACATACCTCGCTGCCCGGTTTCAGTAGCATCCAGCACTATCCGCCCGCCAGCCTGGGCGGCTATGTCAAATATATCAAAGTCCCGCCTCATCAGAGGCCCGCCTAAAATCGCCAAAGGCACTCCTTCGATTTGCGATTCGGGTGCTGTGATATTGTTTAGCGTCTCACCGGGACCATCCCGGCCAAACGCTGCAATTGTTTCAGCGTATTGTCTTGCAGGCAAATACCCCCCTGCCCCAAGAATAGATGTACGGGCGGTGTCATAATCGAGCATTATCTCAGCCAGAGTATTGTCCGATGGTGACTTGCCGCCTAAGCCGATTAGAAATCGGCCGAGTCGTTTTAGCTCATCAATATACAGCTTTTGCACACTAACATTCTGCCATGTGTTCGGAACATTCATAAGAAATAACGGAACATCACACCTGCGAACAAGAATATCGAAAGCGCGGCGCATCTGGTCGCATACCGTTGTTATCACAGCTCCCCCGGCTTGTTTATCCGCCATCACCTCATTTATAAATCCATGAACAAAAGGGCAAACACCTTCGGCGCGACTGGGCGGGCCGGTAGCGCCCGCTGCATCCGGTATTACTCTACTTGGCCGAAGACCATGCGCAGCAATCCATTCAGCCGGAACATATGGGCAGGTGTAAATAATTTTTTTCATCAGCTACCTCGGTCGGATTCGCCCGCTCTTTGGCAGACTGTTTCGAATAATGCTTCAACTCTTAACGCAATACGTGCCGAATCGGACGGGGAGTAGTCCGTCTCAATCCGAAGATACGGGATACCCAACTCTTCGGCGGCCAGCTTTTTCACAAGATATGATTCGACATCATACGTCAGACAGGCCTGCCAGATAAGCTCTATAATGCACTGCGGCCGGTATTCGGCAAACAATTTACGCAGCACATCCATCCGCCGGTCGTTTCTTGTCATTACCGAACACGGCAGACGAAAATACTTTTCAGCCAAAGCAATTATCGGGTCCGGGATTGTTTCGTCAACGTCCTCAAGAATAGGTTTATGTCCTGTGCAGTTGTCCATACATACGACAAGCCCCCCGTGAGATTCAATAATGTCAAGGACTCGCTCGGCACCATGAACTATCGGCACACCCGTCATCAGCACCCTGACCTGGGAGTCCTTTGAGCAATCGGTTTTTTGAGATTTAAAAAACTTAATCGCTTCATCATACTGCTTAAAGTCGGCGCAGATACCGGAGATATTACTCTTAAACTCCAGCAACTGCCTGCCCGTCAATGGAGGTGATTGTGATTTCATCAATGCCGCCAACTCACGCCGCGATCGCCGTTCGTGATTCATAACAGTTATTGCTTTCTTAATTTTTTCATCCGTCACTTCTACGTCAAACTGCTCCTGAAGTTTGGTCCTTAGCTTACGCAGCTCAGAAATCCAATGCGCCATCGCATCGCTGTCTTCTGGTTTTTGAGGCAGCTCCAGCACATACATCGGCCGGGTTTGGTTCATCAGCTCGTACATCTTCTTTTTGCCGTCGCACGTCGTCTCGGCCACAATCAAATCAGCCATTTCGAGGAAGGGATTCGCCTTTTCAAGATGATAGCCGTATGTAGATTTAATCAGCGGACAAAGATTTGCGGGCAGGTCTTCTTCGGCAGGGCCAATCATTTCCGCCGAGCCGCCGCACAGACATACAGGCACCGCATCGGCAGCCATAATCAATTCCCGCGGCGTATATTCACACATAATACCAACTATGTGCTTTCCTTTGGCTTTGGCCTCCGTGGCATACTCGTAACAGTTCTGTATCATTCTGCCAAACCATTCTAAAGGCCCATTCTCCTGCTCTTTTTCTGCTGAGCCGGCAGAAGCGCATTGCGGCTGCGGCGGATTGCACGGGTTGCTCGCATTGATTTCTGGCTTATTGTCACCACAGCATTTTGCCATTTTTATCCTCAAATCTTAAAACTCAGTTTACTTCTTCCGGGCAACAAGCAGGCCCTGTGCAATTTTGCCGGCATGCGCCAACTCCTGCATAAAAACCATTTCCGCACCCATCGACTGCATCAGCTCACTGTTGAAGCCTATAATTTTCAGGGCATCGTATGTCAACTGCATATTAAGCATATTCAGGTACAAATCAACGTGCGGCCCGAACCTGCCGGTATCGGCGGCTGTGATGACCTCGCAATCGTTTGCCACCAGTAAATTACCGTAACCTTCGAGGTCCTGCACGTTTGGAAACTTCATAAAGGCCAAAAAACGTTTCGCTTCAGTGTCACTTAGCCCCGCCTCTCCTTCAATCCAGTCGGTGAAGGCAATAACTCCTCCCGGCTTTACTATACGGGCCGCTTCTGAAATCAGCTTTTCCTTATCGACAACATAGCACCACGCATCCTCTCCCCAGATAAAATCCACACTTGAACCGGTGAGTCCGCTGTCACAGACATCGGCAAGGGTAAATTCGATTTTGCCGGACAGCCCCTCCTGCTCGCATCGAAGGCGTCCCTGTTCGACAACCTTTTCCGTAACGTCAACCCCCTGCATATGAGCCACGTCTCGAAAACGCACAAGAAACCTCATCCCGGCACCGTTACAGCAGCAAAAGTCAACGCCTTTCACTCCGGAGCCGATACCCGCTTTGTCCGCAAGGTCCATCGATGAAGCAAATCCGCCGATATGAATCTGCTCTCCCATTATCAGCTCCCAAAGCCGTCCTTCAGGCCCGCTGTAAACGGCTTTAACCTCACTTAGGCCGATGTTATCAATAGCTTTCATAATAACCATCCCTTGATTCAATTGTCCTGCTGTTTTTCTTTTGTTTGATACCAATAAAAAAGGCGGGCAAGAGAATTTGTCTCTTTGCCCGCCGGCGTTCGTGGCTCGATTTCTTTCACTCTATCAAGTGCCAGGTTTTATCCTGTACTGTTTCAAAAGGCCCCAGATT
>JABMRO010000574.1 GCA_013202635.1 Planctomycetota bacterium | reverse complement strand
TGCTAAAGGAAACGATGGACACACTCTGGTAATGGTGGCCATCAACTCTCTGACTATGCTCCTGTTATATGGCCTGTTAGGTGGTTTTTTACTTGGTGTCGGCAGACTTCCGGTTCCCTGGCAGGCGTTGCTGTTGTCGATTGCAATATATGTTGCTCTGCCGCTTGTTGCAGGATATTTATCGCGAAAATGGATTATCGCCGCTAAGGGCAAAGCCTGGTTCGAACAGAAATTCCTGCACTTTCTCACGCCCGTTACGATAATAGCATTGCTTGTCACCCTGGTCTTATTGTTCTCGTTCAAAGGAGAAGTTATTCTTTCTAATCCTCTGACGATTCTATGGATTGCGATACCTCTGTTTATTCAGACCAACCTTATCTTCTGGCTTGGCTATGGGCTGGCAAGGATTTTGAAACTCGAATACTGCGATGCGGCGCCGTCTGCGATGATAGGGGCTTCTAATCACTTTGAGGTGGCAATAGCAACATCGACAATGCTGTTCGGGCTGTCGTCAGGGGCTGCTTTGGCAACCGTCGTCGGTGTGCTTATTGAGGTCCCGGTTATGCTTATGCTCGTGCGAATATGCCTCAGAACACAAAAATGGTTTGGAACTGTTCAATCTGAAAACGGTTGATATAGAAGAGTTTTGTTGGGAATTTTTCTAAAAGGGATATAACGATGAAAAAAATACAGATTCTCGGCACGGGATGTCCCAAGTGCAAGAAGCTGGCGGAAAACGCCGAGGCGGCCGCAAAAGACCTTGGCATTGAATACGATATTGAGAAAGTTACAAATATCAACGAGATTATGAAGTTTGGTGTAATGATAACACCGGCTCTCGTGGTGGACGGAGACGTCAAAGTAGTCGGGAAAGTGCCTTCGCCGGATGATATTAAGGGAATGCTTGCATAGCCTCCGGCTATCTTAGCAAGGATTAAGAAAGGTGGTCAGATATGAATAAAGTGGGAAAAATAGTAACTGTTATCTTTCTAATTGTTGCCGTTGTTATTGTGTTTGCCGTCAAACAGAACAATAAGGCAAATTCCGGAGCGGTTGTCGATGAGGGGTCTATTAACAGTGTTGTAGGTCCTGAAGTTGAGGGGCCGGAGACTGCCAAGGTCGATGCTTCAAAAGGATTGCCCCGCCTGGTTGACCTCGGTGCAGACAAGTGCATACCATGCAAAATGATGGCCCCTATACTTGAAGAGTTAAAGAGCGAATATGAAGGCACTTTTAAAGTAGAATTTATCGATGTCTGGAAAAACCCGGATGAGGCCCCGAAGTATGGCATTAAGCTTATACCAACACAAATATTCTTCGACGCTTCGGGCAAAGAACTGTTCAGGCACGAAGGCTTCTTCTCCAGGGAGGACATCCTCTCGAAATGGAAAGAGTTTGGCGTTGACCTGTCCGTTAGTCAGCCATCTTTTGAGAGGTTTGAGCCGGCTCAGGTTGATGATAGAAGCAAAGAAAATATATGCTATATGTGCGACGGTGATATCGCTCCCAGGACGCTTGTAACTGTTAGCACGGAAAAAGGGCCGGTTCGGCTATGCAGCACGCATTGCTATTTCATCATGTATTCCTGCCTGACGGAGGACAAGACTGGCTTTGAGAAAAAGGTTACTGTTACCGATTGGGCATCCGCCCAACGGGTCGCCCTTATGGATGCAGTTTATCTATACGGTGTTAATGTGGAGAATGGCCGGCCTTGGATACGAGCTTTTGCCGGTCATCAGGCAGCCAGAACTGAGCAGCAAAGCGGCGGTGGCAGTATCGTAGAATTTGGCGACCTTAAACGAACGGAACTTTCACATCGCTGCGGATTTTGTGATCGGTCCTGTTATCCGCAGGATGTGGCTGAAGTTATAGCCGGAGGGATACATACTTATGGATGCTGTTCGCATTGTGCGCTTGGAGTAGCAGTCCGTACCGGTCTGGATATTGAAGTACATGAGCGGGACCGGTTAACCGGCGAGCCGATTATTGTCAGGACACTTGACGGCAAGGTGGCCTCGTTAAAACCGTCGACTGCAATAGCCTGGTTTGGCCAGCGAAAAAAGCCGGACGGTACATGGGGCTCCGCCGGCTGCTTTCATCAGGGCTTTTTTGTCACTTTAGAAAATCTCAAGGAATGGGTTGATCGCAATCCGCATGAAACCGGTAAGATGATTACTATTCACCAGGCGCTGGCGAACAAAATGAAACTATCGCCAGAACAAATCCAAAAAGCCTGCAAGATTGGTGAATGTGCCCCGAAATAATATTTTCTGACTGAGTTGCTGTTTTCTGTGCGCTAAGTCGAATATGAGGAGTATTAAAATGAAGTACTTCGGCATTATAACAGTTTTGTATCTTTCTTTGTTGCCACTCCAAGGGTCCGAAAAGAGCAGTACGGTCAACCCATCTTCGTCACCAAAACCCCGGACAGTAAATGAACTGTATCCGGGTTTGACAACAGGAGCTATGAGCTGCGCCGCTGCCTCAACACTTCCGGAAGGAGTAGTGCTTAGGGCCGGAGATCTGGTGATTGAAAACAGTGAGCTAATCGAAGAAATCGGCAAGGCGCCGGAGCAAATTCGACCAAAGCTCAAAAAAAATACATTTTTCGTTTTGGAGCAGGTCGCAACTTTAAAGTTACTTCTGACAGAGGCAAGAACCGAGGCCGCCAAAAGCGACAAGGACATCTCGGAAAAGAACGAACAGGCAATTATCCAGGACTATTTGCGTGCCTTGGTGAAGACGGCGAAAGTCAGCGAGGCGGAAATCCTCGATTTCTATAACGGCAATACAGAAATGTTCGGTGGTGCTTCCCTGGTACAGATCAAGCCTCAAATTGAGCAATTCCTGCTCCAGCAGAAACAGCAGGAACTCATCAATGAGCACATCCGGATCATCGGCCGCAGAATGCAGATTGAAATTTCCGCCTCGTGGCTCAAGGTTCAGGCAGCTTTGGCAAGAGACAACCCGGTTGACAAAGCCCGCGCAAGCGGCAGAGCCTCCCTTGTCGATTTTGGCTCGACCGGATGCGTGCCGTGCGATATGATGGCGCCGATACTTGAAACGCTGCGAGAAAAATACAAGGGTAATGTTAATGTTCTCTTTATTCATGTAGGAGAAGAACCGATACTTGCATCACGTTACGGTGTGCAATCTATTCCTGTCCAGATATTCTTCGATAAAACCGGCAAAGAGGTGTTTCGCCACGTCGGTTTTTTCGCACAGGAACAGATCGAGGGAAAACTGTCGGGAATGCGGGTCAAATAGCAAATGGAAAAACTTTTTACAACACTGACACACGCTGTTGAGGGTACGCCTGCAATAGCTCTAACTGCCGCCTTCGTCTGGGGTATCTTGAGCATATTGCTCAGTCCGTGCCACTTAGCGAGTATTCCTTTGATAGTGGGCTTTATTGACGAACAGGGTCGCATCTCAACCAAACGGGCATTTATCATATCGACTCTTTTTGCAGTGGGCATTTTAATTACGATAGGTGCTATAGGAGTTGTTACCGCTGCCCTCGGCAGAATGATGGGGGATGTCGGCAGCTACGGTAACTACTTTGTTGCTCTGGTATTCTTTGTTGTCGGCCTGCATCTTTTGGGTGTAATACCTATGCCCTGGAGCGGGCCTGGCAAGGTTGGTTTAAAACGCAAAGGGATGCTCGCAGCGTTTATTCTTGGGCTGGTATTCGGTATCGCCC
Source organism: Planctomycetota bacterium (assembly GCA_013202635.1). Lineage (GTDB taxonomy): Bacteria > Planctomycetota > Phycisphaerae > Sedimentisphaerales > Anaerobacaceae > NIOZ-UU13. The sequence continues at coordinate 400 of JABMRO010000574.1, read as the reverse complement.
TGGGGCCCTGCACCTTTGCATATATGGCGCCTATGCTGGGTGTTACTTTCAAATTAGCCGCGACGAATCTTTTATATGGTGTATTCCTGCTTGTAGTTTACGGTCTTGGACATTGTTCTGTTATCATCCTGGCGGGGACCTGTACCGAACTCGTTCAGCGTTATTTGAACTGGAATGAGAAATCCAGAGGCGCGGTAGTCCTTAAGAAAATCTGCGGTGTACTTGTTCTGATAGGCGGCCTTTACCTGATTTATATGACCAATTGATGGTATCCATTCCTTCTGCATATTCATTGTTGACATTTCGGACATAAGCCGTGTATAGTATCGAACAACGTATAGTAGATGGCGGATAGGGATAAATGATATAAATGCTATGTGCTAAACGCTAGCTATAGGAG
>JABMRO010000573.1 GCA_013202635.1 Planctomycetota bacterium | reverse complement strand
TCATGTGAGACATGGCTTACAAAATCATTTTTCATCTGCTGAATCTGCTTCTCTCGCGTAATATCGTGCAGCACCGCCACAGCCCCGCAAACCTGTCTATCCTGGCCGTAAACACAGGAAACGATACAATCGAATATTTCCGGCGTCCCGTCTTTTGAAAATTCGATCTCTTTTCTCGCTGCCCGCCCTTTACTGTGCTTGCTGTGGCTCAGGAAATCTACAAATTCACATTGCTCAGGTCCTATCAGTTCGCTGACGGGTTTGAGCTGTGAACTGTTATGGTCAAAATTGAAAAGTTGGCCGGCCGCTTCATTTGCCATCAACAGTCTGTCAGACTCATCGATAACAATAACAGCGTCACGAATACTGTATATAATAGCCTCGGTATTTTCCCCACGTCTTTGTGAAAGTTGAATCTGAAGCTGTAAATCCTTGATTTTCTTTTCGTACTCGGTAATACGAGTTGTGCAGCCGGCAAAATGCTTACTAAAAGCCTGGCACAATTCGTTTATTTTCGTCATTCTGAGCGGAGTGAAGAATTTCTTCCCATCACCGGTACCGCCTGCGTTATCATCCTGGAGCAGCGTGGCTATGGACGTGACCGCCCCGGCCAGTCTTAGCTGATACCAGCCAAGACAAATCACGCCCACAGCCCCAACAAGGTAGCATACCGACACTATGGGTATCCGCCGCACATAACCGGTGTAGCGCCAGTCCTCTTCCGCGCCAGAGTCCTGCCATTCGGCAAGACCACTTACAAATAAACTGCTTGCCACGATTACTGTGACTATCGCATATAAGATTCTTGTTAGTCTCAAAACAAACTCCAGTGTTTGTTAAATTCCAAATCATACTTTAGTTATCGGACACGCCTTATCATCTCCGCCACTTGTCGGAATCTTCACGCTCAATATCACCAAGCAGAATTCTCTCCATACTGTCCAACTCATCCGGTCTTGTCTCACCAATGATTCTTTCTTTGAGCCGAATCGCCTCAAGGTACGAAGGACGAAGTTCGAGTACATAGTTCAACTCATTCATTGCAGCCTCAGTATCACCTTCAAGGTAGTATCTGGCGGCTGTTGCGTAACGGTCTTCTGCCAATCTCGCTTTGCCCGCCCATTGCAATTCATCCTTTGTGCCGAATTTCTTGCGGCGAATATCGTCTATCCTGGCATCACTATTTGTCTCCTTGGCCTCATCAATGATGTGAGGTGTCAGCAGTACTATAACTTCCTGACGTTGCACCGAATCAGAAGTACTTCTGAAAAACACTCCAATAAGTGGCAAATCACCCAATAAAGGTATCTGGCTTCGGCTTGTAACTACAACATCTCTAAACAGACCGCCGATAACAATAGTTTGGCCATCTTTGACTATTATATTGGTCGCCAGTTCTGTCGAGAACTCGTCAGGAATATCATTGGTTTTCAAGGTACCGGAGCTGTCTTTGGGATGGATATCCATCCTGATGTACCCGTCATCGCCTATATAAGGCCTAAAAGACAGTTTGGTACCAGTATCGAGAAACTCAACCTGCTGAGTCGTGGAAGTCTGTGTCTGTGTGGTCTGTGATGTATAACCTATCTTGTTGCCGATATAGACCTGTCCAAGCTGCTTATTAACTGCCAGAATCTTGGGATTGGCAAGAATCGTGGTATCGGTTACCTGTTCCAATGCAGTTATAAATGCGGCAAATTCACCAGATGTAACTCCAACTCGTAATCCGCTACCACCGACTGATGCAAAACCGGAAGTCTCTAACGGTGTGCCACGAGTACCCGCCGCTACTTGTGAGATAGGCGTAGTTGTGGAAGTGCTTAATGATTCAGTCGTCCCGACCTGCGAAGTTGTACTGGCACCGGTCAAGCTAACTCCAGCCATGAAGCTCAGGTCAACTCCCATCTCCATTCCTTCGGTCAAAGTGGCACTGAGAATGGTCGCCTCAACCAGCACCTGCTTGGGTCTAACATCCAGCTGCTTAAGCATCTTTTCCACTTCAACAATATTTTCCGGGTAGTCCGCGATAACGATGGTGTCATTCAGAGCCATAGTATCACCGCCGCCGGAACCTGCGCTGATAGAATCACCGGTAGGCACGATGTTCTCTGCAGGAGAACTGCCCTGAATGCTTCCGGCACTGCTAAGTACCGGAGCGATGAGGTTCATTGCTTCAGCAGCGCTGATGTAGTACAAAGTAAAGACCTTGTACGTCATTCGTTCGGGGTCTGACATAATCTTGTTATATTCGTCCTTGGTATATACCCTGATTAGACTACCCCTTTTCACATACCTAAAGTTGTCGCCCAGGATCGCATCCATAACTTCATCGAAGGTTACATTGGTAAGCTGCCTGAACGCCAACATGCCATCCACGTTTGGCGAAGGCACAATGTTTTTCCCACATATACTGCCTAACAATGCCAGAGCCTTGCGTACACCAAAATTCTCCTCACATTTAAATACCGGAATCATCCCTTCATGGAAGATACTTTCCCGGCTATCCCCTGCCCCAATCTGTGCCACGCTCACATTTGCCCAAAGATTAGCTTCAGCCAGTCCGTGGTCAACGTCAGCGATAGCAATCGCCGCCATCAGAACCAATACGATGCACCATACAAATAATTTGGTTCTGATTTTGGTTTTGTCATTTGAATTCTTTTTTCGAAACATAATTTATCTCCTGTTCTTTTTTGGCGAATAGCATTTTGCACACCGCTGTCAACTATCCGCTGTTTCAATTTACCTGTGTCAATTTCAAGGTTATCCTCGATTCTCTACATCTTATTACGACTGTGTTTTCTTTAATTTCACTTACTTCACATTCATACCTGTCAATTCCGTCACCGACGAGCAATTTATCCCCCACTGTCAATACTTTATCATTTATAAAAGCCAGGGGATTCTCACTCGACACTATTGCTTCCAGCTTCAACTTCGCCGCAACTTTTCTGATTACTTCCTGGTCATCTTTTGAAACGTTATCTACTTCTCCAACACCAACTGTTTTCCGCTCATGGCCATCTACAAAATCATGCCAGCCATCAGAAGCAAAAAAGTCTCTGGTTATTACATCATTGCGTCCTGCAACTTGAGGCAATTCTATAAAGGATATCTTTAATTCCGGTTCCGACTGAGTATTCAAATCCATCTGCTCAATAATCAACTCTGCTTCAGCAGCCTTGGGCGCTGTCCTGGTAAGCACCTTAATCCACATAAAAGTCATTAGCGCAATCAGGCACAACGCTAACACTGCCTTTTTCTTCTCTGCGACCAAATGGCTAAAAAACCTGTTACCACCCTGACCGTTATTTCTCATGTTTTGTTTCATAACCTTCTTTTGCTCTTTTTATCCCTGCTCTACTTTCGCCCTGTAATAAATGACCGCCTTTGCCTCCATACTAACCTCACCGTTAAAATCACTATCGTTAGAGAGTTTCACCTGCTCGATGCGGACCAACCTGTCCAATTTCTGCAGTCGTCGATAGAATTCGAATATCTGGGCTAATTTACCTTTGCACTGCATTTTCACTGGTATGCAGTTCAACTTATCAGCCTTTATTTCCTTGTGAGGCTCAATTACCTGCTCTCCCAGGTTGTGCTCATTCATCAAATCAGCAATTTTGTGCAAAAACCCACCGATGTCACTTTGCTCGGGTATATTCTCATCATAGTTTTCAAGTTCACGCTGAAGCTTCAACAATTGCTCTTTGAGCAGAAACAGTTGTTTATTGTCCGCAGTGCCTTTAGCGATAGTGAGTGTCTGTGCAGTTTTTGTCTGCCTGAGAACTTTCATTCTCCTGCGTAAAGGCAGATACCTGAACAGCACAAACCCGCCCACAATCACTCCGGCTATAATACAAATCGTTAGTTGTTGTCTTTCTCTAAACAACATCACTGCTTTTACCTTTTACTGCTCGCGATAATTTGCCAGATAAGAACTTATCTCAAACTCACTCACCTGTATCTGGATATTTTCTCCGTTTTTTTGAATGCTCCCTTTCACATTCGGACTCTTTATCCTCGAACGAAGCAAAGGATTGTCTGCCGTGTTTATCATAGCGGTTCTTGAAAAAGACGGGACAACCTGACAAAAATATGGTGAGTCCTCTAAGCTACATATCAAAGATGCCACATTACTCGCATCCGCCGCCACGCCTTCTATAACCACTCTAAATCGAACATCCCCAAGGGGCAGTCCCTGCATCTCGTTCAGCGTTGCGCGCACCGCCCTTACAACAGTACCGCCACCCGGCGATAGTTTAGTTCGTCGCTTGTTATCAAATTTCTCAGCAATAAACTCCAACTTGTTAAGCACTATCTTTTTATCAAACAGAAAACTCAGTTCCGCCAAAACGTCTGCAACATCAATTTTGGAATCAATTTCTTCTACGGATTCTGCTTTTTTATGCAAACCTCTCAATTCGCTTTTAAGCTCGTCTAATTTAATTGACAGACCTTCCGCCTGTGTCTTTCTTGTTGTCATTTGAGCGAACTGTGCTTTGGCTTTTGAAATTGATCGAACGGTAATAAAATTCCACACCACCATCACCACAAATACACCACCCAATGCGAGGTATTGCGTGCGATAGCTGACCTCGCGACGTCGACCGTTCTTATACCATTCTGGAAGAAAATCAATTTCTTTCATACTCTTATCTCTCTTGGGTCTTCACAATTTACACTCTCTGTTCTTTCCCAGCCCTTAAGACTAAGCCCTACAGCTACCGCCCACTCACAAAGCAGTCCTCGTCTGTCACTATCAAAATTCAAATTATTCCTTTCGCTTGACATATTGAATCCTTTAAGTGGCTGAGCCACCTCAATCTCAACTGCCAATTGCCTTTTCAAAACATCAAGTAAAATATATTCGTAAGCCCCTCCTCCGGTAAAAAATGCCTGCCCAACTCGTTTTCCTCTGAATGTTACCGTATAATATCTAAGGCACAGGGATATCTCTCTTGTCAGCTCTTTAGCAACTTCACTTACCGCATCAACTATTGCCTGTCGCGTTGATGCTTCTAACTTCTGCTCGTTGTTGGCAGCGGGATTCTCCAATAAGTCAGACTTCGGCGTCGAAAAGCTCTTTTCCATTTGAAGTTCTTCTCGCAACGTTTCAGCCTCGTTAATGTCGATACCTAATTTCGCGGCAATTTCTTCATTGAATTTTTCTCCTCCAACCGGTATCTGCTTGACGAAGCTGATTTCTCCACCACGACCAAATACAACGGTTGTAAACTGGTTTCCTACATCCACAAAAACAACAGTACGTTCCCTGTCCTCCTGCCGCCTTAGCGACCTTTCAAAGCTCCTGAACAATGCG
>JABMRO010000572.1 GCA_013202635.1 Planctomycetota bacterium | reverse complement strand
ATGGACGACGAGTAGCTCGTGCGCGGCACGCAAAGGCTGCAATGTGTTGTACCTCGACTGGCACTCCGGGTACGTCGAAGCCGAAGACATGACCATAGACATGTGGCGAGATAAATAATTATCAAGTTCGGAAACATTCTCGCATTTAGAGTAAAACTCCCGCAAGAACAAACGCCTCGCTCTCCACCAAATGATACCCCTCAGGATGAGTTCACCGCTTAAATGCCCTGCTGGGCGCTTTAAAGATGAGGGGCATGTGAGATTCTATAAATAGATTTAACTGCCTTTTCGTTGCACTTCTCCAGAAGTTATATCAACGAGGTATGCTAATATGCTAATACATAAAAAAAGGGATTTTCCTTGACGGCAAAGTGGGTGGTTTGGTATAAATTATGTTAGTGGAGCTTGTGCCTGCACAGTCTGGCATCTGAGGATTTTTTATCTCCCGGCGGGTGCAATCCTTGTGGTTTTTTGATAAAGGAGGAGTTATTATGCAAGACACAGAGTTGCAGCGAAAGTATCGTGTTTCACGGTTTTTTTACATTTCAATCGACAAGCCATATTTAATTTTTGAAGGAGGATTATTATGTGTGGGAAATTGATTTATTTGGTCTCTTTTGTTTTGGTGCCGGGTCTGGTCCTGACGAGCGCGGCAAAAGCTGCTGACCCAGACCTTATCGGCTACTGGAAGTTTGATGAGACATCCGGTACCACAGCACAAGATGCAACCGGTAATGGGAACGACGGCACTCTCAATGGCGATCCACAGTGGGCCGCTGGCAAGTTAGGCGGCGCGCTGGAATTTGACGGTGAGGGGGACTACGTGGACATCGGAGATGACCCAATCTTCAACATCACCGAACAAATCACAGTCGCGTGTTGGATAAAAGTTACCCAGTTCACTGATGACTGGCAGGCTATCTTCACCATGGGCGATGACTCCTGGAGGCTGCAGAGGCAGACAACGACTGACAATCTGTGTTGGGCCTGCACAGGTGTGACTGGGACACCTGGCGACTGGTGGCTTCATGGTGATGTAAATGTAAACGATGGCGAATGGCATCACACTGCTGGTGTATATGATGGGGCAAAGTACTACCTGTACGTTGACGGCGAATTGGATGCATCCAAGGATGCTTCGGGAACGATTAGTATTAGCTCTTTCCCTGTCTTCATTGGTGCCAACGCTCAACAGGGCGGCCGTGAGTTTGAGGGTCTCATCGATGATGTGCGTATTTACAAACGGGCGCTGATGGACACAGAGATTCCTGGTGTCATGTCAGGCGGTGGAGCAGAGTACCCATTGGCCTCCGGGCCCGCCCCGGCTGATGGTACCATACATCCGGATACGTGGGTGAACATTAGCTGGCGGGCGGGAGACTTTGCCGTCTCCCACGATGTTTATGTAGGTGATAATTTTGAAGATGTGGACGCCGGTGCCGAAGGCACGTTCCAGGGTAACCAGACCGATACATTTTTAGTTGCCGGATTTCCCGGATTCGCGTATCCGGATGGCCTTGTTCCGGGCACGACATACTACTGGCGAATCGATGAAGTCAATGATACTGAACCGAACAGCCCATGGAAAGGTCCTGTCTGGAGCTTTAGCATTCCGCCCAAGACCGCCTATGAACCCATCCCGGCCGACGGTGCCGCCTCTATAGACCCGGATGCAGACCTTACCTGGACAGCAGGTTTCGGTGCTAAACTGCACACAGTATATTTCGGTGACTACTTTGACGATGTCAATAATGCTACCGGAGGCCAGGCTCAGGGAGTTACGACATATACTCCCGGCACACTTAAAATGGCTAAGACTTACTACTGGCGTGTTGATGAGTTTGATGTTGTCGAAACGCATAAAGGCGACGTTTGGAGCTTTACGACTGAGGGCGCCGTGAGCAGTCCGGTGCCGGCTAATGGTGCTGTGGATGTAATACAGGCACCGATTCTTACATGGATGCATGGAGTCTATGCCGATTCACATCAGGTCTATTTCGGCACAGATAAAGAAGCCGTTAAAAATGCCGATACAAGTGCTCCCGAGTACAAAGCTACTGGAAACCTCGGTTCCGAGAGTTATGACGCCGGACAGCTTGAGTGGGATACTACTTACTACTGGCGTATTGATGAGGCCAATAACGCCAACGCCGATAGCCCGTGGACAGGCCCCCTCTGGAGTTTCACTACCGCCAACTTCCTGATTGTGGACGATATGGAGAGCTACAATGACATTAATGAAGGTGAGCCCGGCAGTAACAGGATATATCT
>JABMRO010000571.1 GCA_013202635.1 Planctomycetota bacterium | reverse complement strand
GTAACTATGTCCGTATAAGCAAGGCTCATGAGCCCGGCCAGTATGGTGTAGGTGATGATGAAAATCGCGGCGATGATTGTGGCGGTGCCTGCAGATAAAAGGGAATTGCCCGATTCATCGGTCAGGATTACTTCGAGAACCATACCTCCGGCGTTGAACTGATAGCTGACGATTACCATATAAGCGGTCACGAGGGCGAGCACAGCCAATAGGCGGGCGACATGGCCGTAGCGAATTCCGATGATTTCAGGGACTGAATAAACTTCGTAGTTGCGTGCTCTGCCGGCGATTTGAGTCAGGAGAATCATTCCGATGACACTGCCTATAGGAAGGATGGCGGCGGCCAATCCGGTTTCATAGGCTTTGCCGGCGTTGCCCACTATCGAACCTGTGCCGATCCAACAGGCCAGCATCGTGCAGACCAGAACCCAGGGTGAGAGGGTCCTGCCTGCCACTGAGAAATCAGCCTGGGTTTTGACCTGCCGGGATTTATAGATTCCTATACCGGTCAGGGCAAATAAATAGACAAATATGGTAATTAAATAAGTCATCTGTACGTTATTTGACAAACTGCTCGACAAAATATTTCGGTGTCAATGGCTCTCCGGTTGCCCGCGTTATCATCTCGTTCCAATAATAGAGTGCTCCCAGCTGGAGAACTTTCCGGCGCAGATAATCCCCGACCCTTCTATCTCCGACATAACTTACTCCTTCATCCGATTCGAGCGTCAAGACCTTGTGAACAATGTGATTATGAAGCTGGGACGCCAACAACTCGCCCAACATATAGTTGTGATAATAGCAAGGAGCAGTGGTAAAATGAAGCTTGGACGCCCAGCCTGCATCAACAGGCCCTGGCGGTCGTCTGACGAATTGATATTTCTCAACCAAATCCCACCATAGTGTATTAAGATCCTGGTCGGGGTTGGTATACAGTTGCTTTTCAAAATTATACATAACCATAGCCCAACGAGCAAAAAGCACTTGTTGGAACCGCAGATATTTTTCGCTCACTTTTTCAATTCTCGCCCGTTGTTCGTCTGACAGTTCCAGCATTCGCTGCATCCAGACAGCATTACGGCTCAATCTACCGAAGAACATCGCAATGGCTTCAGTGGCGAAACTGTGAGCCGGTTCCCTGAGCAGCCAGGGCTTTTTCCGATTATGGTATTTGCTGTAAACCGCATGGCCCAGTTCATGTAATATCGTCTCCATCCAGCGTTCGGTATTTTGAAGGTTACACAAGATACGAACATCTCCATGGCGGTCTCCTTCAAAGCTGAAAGCATGGGGATATTTACCTTCACGGTCATATAAATCACTTTTGGCGAGGATGTCATCCACACCAAGGCCGATACCAGCGTAATATTTTTCCGCTAATTCCTTTACATCCTGGTCTTTGTAATAGATATCCAAATCCAGGTCATAAACCAGAGGTGTTCTTTGAAAGAAGGGGTCATGATAGTGCCAGGGCATCAAATCCTCGGGGGCAATGCCATAACCCTCTGCCAGGATGCGGTCCAGCTCTTTCTTCAATCGGACAAAGGGTTCGCTGGTCAATTCACAAAGCTCATCGAAGATGCGGTCGAGCTCTTCCACACTCTGCTCGCCTGTAACTATAGAAAGAGTATGATAATTGTCAAAACCAACCTTTCGGGCCGCCTTGTTGCGCAGCTTAACCAATTCGACCAGGTCATCAACAATCGCATCCCCGACCTGTTTGCTTGCCCTCCAGGCCAGCTCCCTTTTACGGCAGTCTTCTTCCGTTGTCAAGATTGTGTAAATGTCACTCATAGTAACCTTCTTGCCGTTGATGGTACCACGAAAAGTGTTGTACTTTTCCTGAATTTTGCTGTCCGCATCAACGAGCTTTTCCAACAGCTCCGGCTCTATCTGGTTCTTCAGATAAGCATAATATAGTTTGTCTAATTGTCGGGCCGCTCTGGCATCCCTGATTTGCCCGGACTCTTTCATATCTTTGAGCAAGGCATACTCTTGAGGGTCGCAGTAGATTTGCCGAATCTTAAGCTGAAATTGCTTATGCTTATCATAATCTTCCGGCCTGCCTGTCGTGGAAGCGTCCCAATAGGCAAGATTCGCCTGCGTTGCCAAAGGCTCGACTTTTGCTATATGAATTTCAATAAACTGCTCCAATTGTTTTTCCTTTGCTGCGGATACACAGCCGGGGGAAAAAAGAGGTATAACAAACACAGCCACTATAACTAATATTCTCTTCATAACAAGTCTCCACTTGCCAGCCAATCATCTGATCAGTAAATCAAACTGCCTGATAACCTGATAACCTGGTACCCTGATAACTTAATGTCCTAATCCTCTATAATGATTGTTGTTCGGTGCGGGCGATGATTTCGTTTTGCAGGTCTCGGCCCACATCTACGAAGTAATCGCTGAAACCAGCCACCCTTACTATCAGGTCACGATGTTGTTCAGGATCTTGCTGGGCTTTCCGCAGAATTTCGGCGCCGATGACGTTGAACTGGACATGATGGCCGTCGAGCTTGAAGTATGACCTTATCAGATGAACAAGCTTATCAATACCATCGCCGGCGAGCACGTGCGGATTGAATTTCATATTTAACAGGGTTCCGCCGGTGCGGACGTGGTCGATTCTGGCTGCTGACTTGATAACAGCGGTTGGCCCCTTGGTATCGGAACCCTGGGTGGGTGATATGCCCTCGGAGACCGGCTCACCGGCTTTTCTGCCGTTGGGCAGCGCACCAACTACAGAGCCGAAATAGATATGTACCGTTGTGGGAAGCAAGTTCACACGATACTTGCCGCCCTTGGTATTTGGTCGGCCGTTGAGCAAATCGTAGTAAGCATTAAATACTTCTTCGGCAATGCTGTCTGCGTAATTATCGTCATTGCCGTATTTGGGTGTATGATGCAGCAGCATTTGCTGCAGGCGTTCGTATCCTTTAAAATCAGCCCTCATCGCCGTCAGTAATCCATCCATAGCGATGTCCTGCTGCTCGAAAACATGAAATTTTACCGCTGCCAGCGCATCGGTTACCGTGCCGATACCAACACCCTGGATATAGGTTGGATTATATCTTGCCCCGCCGTTGTGGTAATCGAGTCCACGAGCGATGCAGTCGTCCATTAGAATTGACATAAAGGGAGCAGGCATGTAGTTAGCATAGAGCCGTTCGATGACATTGTTAGACCTGATTTTCAGGTCAATGAAATATCTGAGTTGTTCCTTATAGGCATCCACTAATTGCTGATAAGAATTGAATTTGTGGGCATCACCGGTTTGAGGACCAACCTGCTCGCCTGAGTTCGAATCAACTCCATTGTTGCAGGCCAGTTCAAAAATCTTGGGCCAATTTATGTAGCCGGTCAGAGTGCAGCTTTCCTTGCCGAACGAGCTGACTGTTACACATCCGCTGGGACCTCCTGTGCGGGCGTCCGTCATGTTCTTGCCGTCCTGAAGCATTTCCTTGATGATGACATCGGTATTGAACACGGAAGGTTGGCCGAATCCGGCGCGAATCACCTCGCAGGCACGCTTTAGGAACCGGTCCGGATTCCTCTTACTGATTTGAATACAGGAGCTGGGCTGGGTCAGACGCATCTCTTCGACCACATCCAGCATCATATATGAAATATCGTTAATCGCGTCACCCCCATCCGCCGGCCTTACCCCGCCAATGTTTATCAATGCAAAGTCTGTGTAGGTTCCGCTTTGTTCTTCGGTAATTCCAACTTTCGGCGGAGCAGGCTGATTATTGAACTTTATCCAGAAACACTGCAGCAGCTCTTTGGCCTGTTCGTCTGTCAAGATTCCTTCCTGCAAACCTTTTTCGTAGAATGGCAACAAGTGCTGGTCAAGGCGACCTGGATTGAACGAATCCCACGTATTCAATTCTGTAATCACGGACAAATGTACAAACCAGTACGACTGCAATGCCTCCCAAAAATTACGAGGTGCATGAGCTGGTACATGTGAACAAACCTCGGCTATCTGTTCCAATTCACTCCGACGAACAGGATCACTTTCCTGTTTTGCTAATTCCTTTGCCTTGTCGGTGTACCGCTGAGCGAAGAAAATGACTGCATCGGCACAAATACTCATGGCTTGATATTCCTGGTCCTTTTCATAAGCGCGCCGGTCATTGAAATAATCAAGATTCTTCTGGTTTTCTGCGATTGTCTCCTTAAAGTCCAGCATACCCTTGTGGTAAATCTTGTCATCAAGAATAGCGTGGCCGGGGGCACGTTGCTCCATAAATTCGGTGAACACCCCTGCGTTGAATGCCTGATGCCACTTTTGGTCCATTGCGCTGAAGAGTTTTTCCCGCATGGTTTTGCCTGCCCAGAAGGGAATGATTCTCTCGCTGTAGATTTTTCTAATCTCTTCTGTAACCACAAAGGATGTTCTTTCCCGGCTGTCGAGTATGCGCAGGTCCTCCAGGCTATGGCAGCACAGCTCAGGGTAAGTCGGCGTGGCCTTCGGGGCTGGGCCACGCTCACCCACAATCAGCTCACCATCGTTAATACATATCGTCTTGTTCTCCATAAGGTACTTGAATGACAGAGCACGGCAGACCGGAACAGATTCGCGTTGGGGAATATCGCTCTTATAAAACTCAGTCAACAGTTCCGCCCGTTCAGTGGAAATGTACGGTCTGGTCTCAATACTTTGTTTCCGTAGTTTTGCTATTCTTTCGTTCATATCACTAACCACCAATCTTGACCTCAAATCCGTATTTGCTAAGCTCCTTTGCAATCGACTTCATTTCCTCCTCGCCGGGAGTTTCAACTTGCATGAGTTTGCTCTCGGCCGTGAGTCGGGCTGATTTCTCTTTTCCTCCATGGTTGAAGGGTAGGATGTCTATTCTGCTGACAACTTGCAGTGACGCTGTAAATTTGCCTGTCGCCTCAACATTTGCCTTCTCGTCATTAAAGCCGGGAATGACCGGAATCCTGATAACGATTTCTTTGCCGGCTTCCGAGAGACACCTGATATTATCCAATATCAAAGTATTTCCCACGCCGGTAAAACGCTCGTGCATTTCGTTGTCCATGTGTTTGAGGTCGCAAAGAAACAGGTCGGTTCTTTCGCTGACCATTTCTACAATCTTCGGCTCTGCGTAACAGCTCGTATCCACTGCTGTGTGTATCTGCTGCGCCTGGCATTGATTCAGCATCGCAAGAAGGAACTCCGGCTGCATCAGCGGTTCGCCGCCGGAGAATGTTACACCACCGCTGGACTGGTCGTAGAAAATAATATCTTGTTCAACTTCAGCCATGACCTCACTAACGGTCATCTGGCGTCCAATGATCTCCCTCGCACCGGCTATACAAGCCTCCACGCATTGGCCGCAGAGATTGCATTTGTTCATGTCTGTTACAGGCTGCTTTTCAACTAGCTCCGTTAGAAATCTTCTCTTTTCGCCCCTGCTGCCCGGTGGTAGAATTTCTAACGGGGCAAGCGAAATTGCCTGCTGTGGGCACGCCTCTGCGCATTGACCGCATCCAACACATCGGCCTTTGCGCAGGCCGTGTTCGGCGTAACTGCTCCAGCTTTCCGGATTGTGGCACCACTGACACTGCAATGGACAGCCTTTGAAGAACACTGTCGTGCGGATACCCGGGCCATCATGTATGGCGTACTTCTTGATGTCGAATATGAGCCCCTTTATGTCTGGTTCCTGCCCTATGCTTTGGCTCATACTGGAACTCGATTCTGAATCAGGGATATTTAATATTTCGACCACAACTTATCCCATTCTCCGTTTTACACAATAGGGGTTTCTTATGATTAATGAATATTTCCTTTGAGTTCCGACCGTATCTAAGCAGCTAAAAAATATAAACACTTCTAAAACCATCTGTTACGGGTTGCATTTTACTTCTAAAATTAAATATGCTGCTGAATCTTTCTTTACACTAAGATACCAAATCTGCCTGATAATAGCAACTATCTTGGGCGTCCTTTAGCAGATTTTGCCTCAAAAACAGCTAAAAGTTGTTGCTGCCAAACCTATGTCGTTTCATACCGGGGTGCCGAAAAAAAATAAGCCGCCGGCATTATGGTTCTACTGTTGAAGATCATGGTTTGCCGGGCTGACGCGCATGAATAAGTGTGCCCCACGCCTATACTGAACAGTTCGATATTCTCCCCCTTATCTTAGGGCACTATAGAAATCCAGGCAACCTTTCTATTTAATCGGGTCAAACGTTTACCCTGAAGCCTCAGACAATAGTCTTCACGACTTTGCCGATGGTATATGACTTAGGAAAAAACAATGCTGTTTAGCTCAGAAAGTACTCCCTGGATGAATCAACAGAAAACTTAGTTATAACTGCACCATCTTGCCAAAATCTCTTTTTTCCGCCTGCTCGAATACACGGGTTGCGGCGGCCAGATCCTGAACTGCAATACCGACTGATTTGAAAAGCGTAACATCCTGATCTGATGATCTGCCAACGACTTTTCCAGCGACGATCTCGCCCAGTTCGGCATGGATATGGGTATCCTGCATGTTTCCTCTCTTAATCGGAATCAAAAGATCCCCGGTTTCCTGTAGAGCTGACTTGCGATGGTCAACAATCAAAAGGGAACGTAGTACTGTTTTCTCGGGAATCTCCTGAACTTCCGGCTTATAAGAGCCGATTGCATTAATGTGCACACCGGGAGCAATTTCTGCATCAGCAAACACGGGAGTGGATGATACAGTGGCCGTACATACGATATCTGCACATTGTAGAGCCTCACAAGACGATTTAGTAACTACAATCTCAATAGCAAGGGCGGCACCCATTTTTTTTGCAAACCGGGCGGCCACATCTTCGGCGATATCGTAAACCCAGACCTTTTTTATGGGCCGCACAGAACACATTGCTTCAAGCTGTATACGTCCCTGTACACCAGCGCCTATAATGGCTATACTGTCGGCATCGGAGCGTGCTAACAAGTCCGTTGCGGCACCCGATGCCGCTCCGGTACGAAGGGCAGTCAGAAATGTACCATTGAGAATGGCCAGCGGAGTTCCGGTCTCACCGTCCAGAAGGCACACGACGCCCTGAATACAAGGGAGACTTTTTTTCGGATTGGCGTTGAATACATTAACCACTTTGACACAAATCTTTCCGAAATAATCGGCATAGGAGGGCATGAACAAAGCTGTGCCATCATGTGCGGGGATATCGATATGTGCCCGCGAAGGCATCTTCACCCGGCCGGCAGACAATTCCCTGAAAGCTTCTTTCATTACCTCAATGGCCTCCTTCATGGGTAGCGCCCGGCGAATATCTTCTTCGGAGAGGATACGAATCTTTTTGCTATACACAATAAGCTCTCCAGTATAACTTAATATCTATTTATGTTTTACATTTAACTGAATTTCAAATGATATAGATTATGTCGTTTACAATGTTTTTTGATTTTGTATGCAAAGTAATTGGATTCACGAAATTTTACCTCTGTTTCGCATCCTTTCCTTCAACTTAGCCTCAATTGCCCTTGAGGTCTCGGTAACTGATAGTCCTCCCAATGCTGTACATCTCAATTGATATGGCAGACTCCTTCCAACACTATCCATAGCTTCAATCACTTCATCAAGCGGAATCACGGGATCATAGCCGGCCAGGGCCATATTAGCGCAGGCCAAAGCATTACTTGCCGCCATTACATTTTTTCCAAGGCACGGAACCTCCACACGATTCGCCACCGGATCACAGATCATACCCAACGAATTTTGCAGTGCCATAGATGCAGCCGCCACAGCCTGCTCGGTGGTGCTCCCGCCAAGAGTTGCCAAAGCGGCCGCGGCCATTCCGGAAGCGGCTCCACACTCAGCCTGACATCCGGCAACCTCCGCGGCGAATGTCGAACGGGTGGCAATAAAAACACCAATCATACCTCCTGCCAGCATAGCCTTCGCAATATCTTCATCGCAGAGTCTCAACTCATCGCCGACGGCCAGACACGCACCGGGAAGCACCGCACAAGCCCCAGCAGTTGGAGCTGCGACGATAACACCCATAGCACTCTTTACCTCCATGATAGCAGTAACATACAAAATAATTCGATTTAACAAACTCGCATCAAGCAATTTCTTATCCTTCATATCCTGGAAAAAACGTTCAGACTGACAGCCCAGAATACGATCCTCATAATCAGTACCCTTCAAGCCCTGCTCCAAGGAGTTACGCAGGATACGTACGATATCATTCATACATTCCAAAACTTCATGCTCGCTTAGATTACCACGGGCGCATTCATACGCCAGGGCCATCTGCCATAAAAACTTGTCACTATATCCTTTATGGCCGAGCATCTGCTCACAAGTAGTAAACGGCACTTCCATTCCGCCCCAAGACAGTACAGCAAGAACAGGAGAGAGCTTCCTTACTGCAAGAATATCAAATCGCTCTTTTATCTCTGAAAGTATGGCATCATTGACGAATTCCTGCCCCCTGACTTGCAAAAGGTGATTATCACCGTTTGTATGTATTAAAATCTCATCGGCATTGATTGTATCGGTTAAATAGCGTAAGATTTTTGAACTATCTTTTTTAGCATAGATCAGTATTTCACGATAGTCACCCTCAATGGACACAGAGAAGCCGTCGATATCGATAATCCTGATCATGCCGCCACCTGTTGATATAGCAGTCAATACGTGTCGAAATCGAGCATTACTCAGCGTCAGACGATATACGTTGGGGTGCTGCATATTAAGATTTACAATTTTTATGGACACGCCGATTCCCTTATTGGCAATAGCACGGGCCGAATCGGGCAATCGTTCATCATTTGCATCCCAACCCATAAGACCACCGAACAATCCCATGTCCGAACCCTGACTTTCATGAGTTGTAGCAAGAGCACCGTCCCTGTCGAACTCGACCAAAACATTTTTCAAGTCACCTTCCATCAAATCTCTGGCCAATCGGCCAATCCTAAGCGCAGCGGCGCAATGAGAACTGGATGGTCCACGCATAACCGGACCGATCACATCATTGAAAATACTAACGTACATACCTGAGTCCCACATTATCACAGTTGCAATCAGCAACCAAACAACTGAAACAATCTGTAAGATTTTACTGACTTTTCACAGCCGCTTCGTACAGCGAAACCATTTCTAATATATACCTTTTCCCAAAGCTTTCGCCATACAGAATTTCTCTTTGGAGACCTATTTCGCGCGTTTTGCAATAACTAACTGATAACTGACGAACCGACTGCCAATAATTACTGACGACAGTTGCCGCGGTTAAGAACATAATAACAGACGCCCGACACGTATATATGTGCTTGTCCTAGCATAAATAAGATTGTATTACCGCCTCGGATATTGTCAACAGGAATGTCTCTTGATAATCCTTGTTTATCGTTGTTTGCTCCGGAAAAACCGAGTTTTTTAAGATATGCAAAACCTACGTTTGATGTTAATCGCGATAGTTGTTGACCTTGATAGCAACGGAAGGAACAATGCACACAGAACAGTCAAAGTGCTGGTAAACGATTTAGATCCGAATGGTGACAAGCTGAGGCTGGCCAGCGTAACGCAGCCCCAGAACGGGGCGGTTGCCATCATTGGGGATACCGGAGTCTATACCCCGAAGCAGGGCTTTACTGGTATCGACACCTTTACATACACCGTCAGTGATGACCCAGGCGGTTATGATACAGCGATGGTGGTCGTTGGCGTCGTAGGCCCAGCTCCCCCGCCCAACCAGTCGCCGATTGCCAGGAACGATACGGCAGAAAATGCTAAAAGCGGCTGCTGAGCCGGTAGCTTGGCGCGCCCGGCAGCGGTCAGAAAACGCAGGAAATGTAGCACATGACTTTGAGCTCTTCATAGGTGATCGATTCCAAACAAAAAGAGCTGACAGTGTCTCAAGCTGTCAGCCCTCTGTTATTTTTCTGTGTGTTAACTAATACTGTTCCTGTTACTATAAGAGAATGCCTTTTCGATTTATTATTGATTATTGATGCTTCGTAGAAAAGCTTCTGAAAATCTTGTTTTGATCCTAAGATCTCTTTTCTGGCATAGCATGTGCTTATCTTCCAAGCATGAGCACTACAACTAAATCTCCAAAAAAGTTAGCGG
>JABMRO010000570.1 GCA_013202635.1 Planctomycetota bacterium | reverse complement strand
TGAAACGGACGCGGGTGATGACTGGTGGGGCATAGCGGTTCAGGATTGGAGTTGCGAACAGTAAAGGAAACAGCCATCGCCCCACACCGCGCGGGAATCGCCACCACCGAAGCTCTGTTACCTCGTCGAGCGTCGGCAGCCAGGCTCGCAGGGTTGGGGCAATTTGGTGGCGGTTGATGCCCCAGGGCATCTTCGGTGTCGTGTATTGTGCTGTCTTCTTCCAGCCATGTTTGACGGTTTTATGCGACAACCACCTCGGGATCGTGTCAAACATAAACCATGCGCCCGGAAACCGCTCCGCTAAGTCCTGGAGCAGCAACCGCACTTCCTCCTCAGGCAGGTACATCAACAGCCCCTGGGCAGTAATGTAAACAGGCTTTTCTTCCGGTACCTCGTCGAACCACGCCCGGTTGAGGGCCGAACACGCCACGTGCTGGTGCTTATCATCCGGGGCGATGAAGCGCTCCCGAATTGCAATCGCCTCCGGCAGATCAACGCTTAGCCACAGCGCTTCATCACCGGCCACGCGAAAACGATGTGTTTCGAGACCTTCTCCGAGGTTAACGATAACACCGTTCGGATGACTCTCGAGAAACGTGCGTAGTTCGGCGTCAAACATTGCGGATCTCACGGCGTTGGTCGGGTCGGCGGGACCAAAGGTCTCTTCGAAGTCGTAGTCCAGCATCTGGTAAATTCGTACGGCCTCGGGATCGCGCAGGATGCCATCATCGCGACTGGCTTCCGAGACGCGATTGTGCAGCGCCCAGAGCATTGTCTCGGGCACATCTGACAAATTTGGTTTCAACTTTCTATCAGTGATGGAGTTTCTCCATTTAGCTAACGCCTGGCTCGTCGTGCAGCCAAACATGTTATTATATGGTTTCCGTATAATAACCCTGCTAAGTTGTGGGGTCAAAGCAGTTTTGAAACCGCTTCTATGAATAAACTGAGAAATCCACGTTCCTGCTGCTCGGTTTGGGTGTGGTGATGGCGAGAAAACATAAAAGTTAAGAAGTCATAAAGCGGCGAGTTTTTGTTCTATTATGGAGTTAGGCAGTTTCTGTTCGGCTGGTTTGAAAGGCAGAGGCTGAGTGAACTGAAGAGCAATGCGATGTATGGAGCTATTTACTTTTTCTACTCTGCAAATGTGACCTGCCCGGTCGAATCTTACCATGTCATAATTGCCATCTGTGTCAAAAATCGGGACATCAAGCCGGGCTGTAATTTCCTGCCTGGCGGCAAGAGGATTTTGCTCAGTCACGCGGCAGGTAAATCCCATGCCGTTACTTGAGATGTCAACCAGCCGGCCTTTGTGACGAGTTTTGTTAAGGCTTTGGGAATACCACATCGGACGGTGATAATACAATCTTTGCTCTCTTCTTCGCTCGTTGAATCTTGTCTGCTTAAATTGTTTTATGTCGGGCATCTCCTTTGGTTTGTCGCTCTCGGGATGCCGGCTGTTTGTAATCTGGTTTACCTTTTGCACAATCAGTTTCCATTCCTTGTCGTTGAAACCTTGTTCAAGGCAGTTGGCGGGTACGTACGCCACGAATTTTGCATTTTTTGGCATGACTATTCTCGCACCGCAGATAAGCTTAGAGTCGTATATGTAAAGGTTCAACGGAGCGTTTGTAACCGTTGGTCTGTTGCTAATTGCCTCTGTTATCGACCGTTCAATCTCAGGAGTGTTCATTTGGCTCTCCAAAATCTTTGGTTGGCTGTATTTCTCTTCATTATCGGCTCGGAACGTGATGTACTTTGGAGTTTTTTAGCGTTTTTGCAGGCCTTTTTCATTACTTAAGCCCAGTTTACAGAACACCCGCCAGCCTTCTATGTTAAAACGCCTTATCGGCCATTTAAACGGCGTACGAGGCGGATAAAGTTATTAGTGGATTGAGTCGATAAAGGGTCGGTTGTCTTTATTGCGTAATGCGTATCGCACAAAAGAAAAACGTAGTACGAAAATATCAAAATCAGGGTCATTTTCAAAACATTTTTCAGAAATTGAAGATGGAAAAGGACAGATCCGAAAGAGGCTTCACACTGATTGAACTGATGGTCGTTATTCTGATTGTCGGTATCTTAGCTGCTGTGGCGGTTCCGATTCTTCGCGGCCGAATCGGGCAGGCAAAATGGTCGGAAGGTGCTGCGATAACCGGTACTATTCGTGCCGCTGTGCGCGCTTATTATGCCGAGGATTCCGTCGCGGTGGCTGCAATGGCAGGCAGTACTCTTGATACGATCCAGGAGACTTTAGGTTTTACCTCAGGTGACCTTACCGGCAGGTACTTTCAGGCCAGCAATTTCACGATTGCTTCTGTCGATGGCAATGGAAATGCTGCTATAACAGTAACGGCCCCTGCCGGTCTGACCGGATCCGGGGTACTTAATAATGCCGGCTGGGCCTATACGCCTTAAAAATTTTTGGAAAAAACAATCTTATTCGGCCTGTTGTGTGAGCTTGTTACTTTACCGTCTGTCTGTGGGCACTTTTCGGGAGGCTGTTTATCTTAGCTTTAATCGTCTATTGATTTCAGCAGCCAAATCTTAAACCTTGGTACCGACAAGCTTATTGTGTTTGTGAGGGGTATCTCTGAAGAAATCCTGGCACTCGAATATTCTTTGGACTATGTTTTTTCTGGTGATGATTCCCACCAGTTTTTTCTTTGGCCCTTGAACTATCGGGACCCTCCGAAAGTGATTTTTGAGAAGACAATCGCAAACATCAACCAAATTATCTTCTATGTCGAAACTAACAATTTTCCTTGTCGTCATAAAGTCCTCAACCCTGCCCGTCCTGCTGCCAACATTATACAGCAGTGTCATTACATCTTTTTCTGAGATAATGCCGACCAGTTTCATATTATCATCTACAACGGGCAGGCCTGTAATATTATTTTCAACTATAATCCTTATGGCCTCTTGTATTTCAGTTTTCCTGTTAGCTGTAATCACATCCTTTGTCATAATGTCTTCTATTTTAAACATATTAACTTCTCCTTTGTGAAACTGCCGTCTGTCAATCTCCAACAGGACTTAATTAATCTCGTTTCACAAGAAAATAAACTCAAAATACCTATAATCCTTAATCGGATTGTTCAGGCTGCAACTTTATCAGAACATAAGGCTAAAAAGTCTGCGAACATCATGTTTGCATCTCTATTTTTCATTGTTCCGATAAAACTGTTTAAGCCGGCTCACATAATCTCATAAAGCAGCCTTCACAGGTGTTTTGTGCTCGTAGAACCGCCGAATTTATTTTGATCTCAACCTGGGGTATCC
>JABMRO010000569.1 GCA_013202635.1 Planctomycetota bacterium | reverse complement strand
CAATCCATTAAGGGAGGAACGACCGTGGATTGTCCCGGCTGAATGCGAGAGGTTAAAACGATTCGAATACCCAGTCAGGTTTCATTTTGGGGGTTCTGGCGGGATTCGGGAGTTGCACTACGCTAAGTTTGGGGGACGCTGGGGTCGGACCGCGCTAAGTTTTAGCAGAAGTTCGCTTTCTGTCAACCCTTAAGGAATAAGGAAAGGTCTGGCCCTTGAAACTCTTTGACTGTTAACATGTCGCAGGTTTAAGCCCCAGTTTAAGCCCCAGTGTCCTGATTGTTTATATTGTTCTAACAAAAGGGGGCCTATACAGAATTAATCAGTACAGGCCCCGAATTAACGCGAATCTGCTCTCGCAACTTAGCAATCTTAATTGCCACTTAAATCAAACTTAAGGTGCTGGTTCCGGCTCTGGCGGCGGAGGATACAGATGGATATCATCGAAGTACATCATACCTGAGCCGCCGGCTACTGGATTGGTCCTGTTACCAAGACCAAGAGTAATAGTATCGACATTGCTAAGGTTTATACCGAACGCCTGCAGGTCAATAGTCCATTCGGTCCAGTCCACTGCCAGCGGGGCATCAGGATTATCATTAGTGACTACAGCAGTTCCATTTAGAACAACATACATGGGTTCAGCAGCATTGGCCGCATCGCCAATATACCAAATTGCCAGTGTGTCAACACCTCTTTCAGTCCAGTCACGCGGGTAAGCCAATGTCAAAGTCGCCTCAGAGTTTCCGGCACTGTTGTCGTATTCAAACGGCATTGATTGATTGCCTCCGTGAACAGTAGTCAACTCGGCAAAAGGTGGAGTAGCATAGCCAACGAGAGAACCGTTTGTCTGGTCGCCGAATCCATCCAGCCAGGCATTAAATATCCTGTTACTCCCGGGCTGACCGTCTTCAATATCATTGTAGCTCTCAAAATCGTCCACAACAAGGAAGTCGGCTGTTGTGAAGCTCCAGGCCATACCCTTCTGTGTCGTACCGCCGGCTTCAACTTCATCAACACGCCAATAGTAATCGGTATTCCACTCAAGCTTACCTGGGTCATAACTCTCAGAGCCAAGGTTTTTACTGCCTTTATATTCGGGCGAACCTGTATCAGCTCTTTGAACGGCATCTTTATCTGTACCGAAATAGACCTGATGCGAAGCGGCACTGTCACTTGGTATCCATGTGAGAGACAGTACCTGAGTTACATTGGTAGCACCATGAGAAGGCATCGGGCTTCCAACGGCGCCGGGAGTCGAAAAGCTCCAGATATCACCTTTGATTGTTTCGAATCCATGGAATGCATCGATCCGCCAGTAGTAAACCTTCCCTAAATCAAGCGTACCGGGACTATAGGTTGAAGCTCCCCAGGGCACACCCCCGGCAGCATTGCTGACAACGTCATAATCGTCACCGACGTATACATAGTGCAATATTGCACCATAACCAAGCTCCCAGTTTAGGGCCCCATCCGGGTCCACAGACTCGCTGCCGTCAACAGGGTCCGGACTAAAGGCATTCCTGGGGGCAATTGAAAAGCTCCAGACCGAACCTTTATAAATCGTAGCGCCATCGGCCGCAACATCATCAATTCTCCAGTAGTAGGTCGTTCCGGGAATAACACCATCCGGATAAGGAAATCCAGGAAAACCGACAGCAAAAGACGTCTCTACCCGATTGCCCTGGAACGTATCACCGGTGCCGGCAGCCACATCATCATAATTCTCACCCAGGTACACATCATGCGAAGCCGCATAATCTCCTGGTCCCCAGGTCAGGCTCACGAACGTATCCCGAAGCACGGCACCTTCGGTCGGTTCCGGACTATGTGGGAACGGTCTTTCGGCATACAGATACTGGCTTGGGACAATTTGCCGGGCCATAGCCGGTGACTGCCAGAAAAGTTGGCATATGGCACCGCCGCCGTTCTCATAATACTCCAGAATAATTTCATACTGCTGCCCGGCTGACAGAGCAATGTCACCGCTGTTAAGCGTATCCCCGTCGGTCCAGTTGTCAATAATCTGCTGACCATTCACCAATAAGCGTATCCCGTCGTCAGATTGGATGTGGAAAGTGTAGGTCGCGGAAGCCGGCACTTCAATCATACCCGTCCAACGT
>JABMRO010000568.1 GCA_013202635.1 Planctomycetota bacterium | reverse complement strand
GAACAGTCATCTCTCAAAGCCCAGAGCGGAGTTTTTCCTAAATTTCCCGTGGGCACAAAAATTGCGGCAGGTAATTTATGTTTTTTCAATACAGGTACAGCATTTTCAAATACACTAACAAAAGCATCATCGAAAGTTACGGCGGTTAAATTTCTATCTTTATCCGAAGGCATGTTCTTCATCTTTGACGGCTTAACTACGGAACACTTGTTAGCTAAATAAGCCATTTGTTTTGAAAAACCGGGAACATCCGCTTTTTTCACGCTGTGGTAATATATCACCGTACGTAAAGGTTTTTTATGTATAAGGAACAAAAACGGTGCGTATAGTACTGCACACATCAGTTCTAACAAGTCCTTTATGCCCTTCAACATGTAACCACGCATTAATATTAAACTTTTTCCGGTTTGGTGCCGAATGCACAGAACTTGAACGCGACCCAGTGTTTTATTAGTTTTTCTTTCTCGCTGTTAATGTTGTTGCCCAACACTCGTTTCAATGACACCACCAATATCCAGGAGCAACACCGCAGTCCAAATGATACTATCAGCAGTAAACGGGCAGCAATACAATTTAGCCAGCCATAATGCTTCCTAAAAAATATGAGAAGGCTCTTTTGAAATTGAACAAACATCTTCAGCGCTTCTTGCTTACTGCTGTTGCTACCTCCGTGCCAGTGAACTATTTTAGCTCCGGGCCAGAACAATATTTTCCATTCTGCTTTGGCGAATCTGTAGCACCAGTCGGTTTCTTCATAATAGAGAAAGTAATCTTCGTCCATTAGCCCTACTTCATCTATAGCCTTGCGCCTCACAAGCATAAAAGATCCCGTAATAACGTCCACTTCGCGTTCGCTATCCCTGCCCCACCATAACATCCATTCGCGACCCAATATCCTATTATGCTTAAAAATCTTATTTAGCCAAAATGTAGATAAGAACAGGTTTACTACACTTGGAAAACGAAAACATGTCATTTGTATGGTCTCAGAGTTCTCCCAAACCTGACAACCTACAACTCCTGCTTCCGGATGTGCGTCCGCAAAAGAAAGAGTCTTATCTATTGCGTTATCCAAAACGATTGTATCGGAGTTTAGTATTAACACGTATCTCCCTTTGGCATTTGCTATTCCCTGGTTATTAGCGGCCGCAAAACCACGATTCTCAGAATTCTCAATGAGGTTTACCTGCGGGAAGTTTTTCTTGACCATTCCGGCTGAGCCGTCGGTTGAGGCGTTGTCTACGACAATCACCTCAAGAGCAACATCACCGCCCTGCTCATATATCGACTTAAGGCAGTTTCGGAGAATATCCTGTGTATTCCAATTGACTATAATGACTGACACATCAGCAATGCTCATATTTTACTTGTGTAATCCTTTAGAAAAGTGGCTTGCACATTGCCCCCAATACAATCAACTACATTTGTCGGTAGTTTGATGTATTGCTGCATATTCCTTATGTTCCTTACCTTCGCTAAGAAAACTGACTATTGTCAATGTCATATACCACCACATTATTATTAGACCAAAATAGGATAATCCAAAAAAACACACAATGCCCCAGAACAGATACGCAAAAATACCAGTATAAGGATACGATTCTACCGACTTTGGGATGTCATAAAACAAATCCCCGGAATCATCATTACCAAAACAAAGGAATGAGATATCTTTGCAGTCTTTTAATATCATTTCGCGTTATGGGTTGAAGTGTTATTGCGAATGGTAAAATTTGCAATGACCGTTCGGTTGGCATGCATGATTATTGTTACGGGATTATCCGTTCCACTAAGAGCTCCCGACCAACCTGCAAACTCATAACCATCATCAGCAAAAGCTCTCAGGATTACCTTCTGGCCAAGGTTATAAACTGTTTTATCAGGGTTTTTTGTTACCGAGCCGCCGGTAGCGGTAATGTTCAGTGCCGGAGACATTGTCCAGACAGGGCTGTAATCTGCGCGGTAGGCATCCCACATACTCTCAAGGAACCTGGACCATTGCCTTGGATAATGACCTACTCCTACTGATTCTTTTTCAACTTCCATATAACGATCCATATAGTCAAAGAGGGCATCATGATTCCATAGTTTTTTTACACCCATAATACGTGCAGCAAGTACAAAGCCCGCCCATGAGTTGGCCGTGGCACCTCGTCTATAAGATGCATTCCAATCTAATCCGTCCTGATTAGGATGTGTCGTGTGTGCAATTCCCCATTCAGGCATCCCTCGGTGCTCTTGGGTATATTCAAGATAATCGCGGCGTTTATCTCCTTTGCCATGTCCATAAAAAACAAATCCACCGCGCCACACATGTCTTTCATATGGTGGCTCATAAATATCCTCATCACCTACGTAAAAAGTCTGGTCGTCTTCTCCGAAATGAACATACTCCTGGTGCGAAGGGCCATAGTTTATAACATCGATTCTACCTATATTTATCATATCCGGTTGATTGAGCACAAGCCCTGCAAACAGAATCGGCCATTTACGACCACCGGCATGGCCACCATCGTTTACCCAGTTATTTTTCCCTCCATCTTGAACTATACCATAAAGGTCGATACCTAACTGTACATAACGGATAAGCAGCACTTCTTTCATTTGTTTGGTAAGATTAAGATTGAGCTTTATCGCCCCAATGCCTACTCGCGTAGCAATAACTCCTCCGTAGTCGGGCATATTTTCTGCAGGATGATGAAAACGACCCATCCAGCCCGGAACATGATCTATCCAGGGCCGTTCAAAATGG
>JABMRO010000041.1 GCA_013202635.1 Planctomycetota bacterium | reverse complement strand
GCGCCTGCTTTGGGAGCAGGAGGCCGTAGGTTCGAATCCTATCACCCCGACTTTGCCTTCATAAGCCCCTATGGATATACAAGTTATATAAAGCGAGCCGAGAAGATTGTCCGGTGGGCTGATATTTCATACTTAATATAGCAAAAAGGGCTGCTTTCTGTTACGATACGGCCCAATGAGCGGAACAGAATCACATAAAAAAATATCTACCATGCTTTATAACAGAGCGCATAATAGGCAGCTATGATGGAAAACATTCGAGAAGCGTTGGTTAAATATTGGGGCTATGATGGTTTCCTGCCGTTGCAAAAGCAAGCTATGGAGTGTATCAGCCGCCTACAGGATTCGATTGTGGTTCTGCCGACCGGTGGTGGAAAATCGCTTTGTTTCCAGGCGCCTGCTGTGACTATGCCGGGACTCGCTGTTGTGGTATCGCCTCTTATATCTTTGATGAAAGACCAGGTTGACGCATTAACAGAATGCGGTGTTTCAGCAATGAGAATTGACAGTTCCATGTCTGTAAGTGAACGCGATAGTGTTATTGCCAGAATCAATGAGCAAACGCTGAAACTGCTCTATCTGTCTCCTGAGCGGTTTTTATCTGATGGCTTCGTTGATTTTCTTAAAAAAACGAAGCTGTCCTTTATTGCTGTTGATGAAGCTCACTGCGTCAGTATGTGGGGTCATGATTTTCGGCCAGAGTATCGTCAACTGGGGTCATTAAAGCAGATTTTCCCTGACATTACCATTGCGGCTTACACTGCTACCGCTACTGAACACGTTCGCAACGACATTGCCGAGCAGTTGCGACTCAAAAACCCTCAAATGCTAATCGGCTCATTCGACAGGCCTAATCTGGTCTATAAAGTTCGGCCAAGAAAAATGATACTAAAACAGGTCTGTGCCGTACTTGACCGCCACAAAGGCGAGTCCGGCATTATCTACTGCATCCGACGCAAAGACGTCGATTCCGTGTGTGCGAAACTGGCCACTAAAGGCTATAGTGTCGCAGCATACCACGCTGGTATGACAAATGAAGACCGCAAAAAAAATCAGGAACAATTCATCAATGAAAAGGTTGATACCATTGTAGCGACAATCGCTTTTGGCATGGGAATTGACAAATCAAATGTTCGTTATGTTATTCACACCGGCATGCCCAAATCACTTGAGCACTATCAACAGGAAAGCGGCCGGGCAGGCCGTGACGGACTTGAGGCGGAATGCTGTTTATTCTATTCGGGTGGTGATTACGGCATCTGGAAAAGCTTAATGAGGGATATGCCTGCAGAGGCCCAGAAGATTGCCATGATTAAACTCAGCGGAATCTATAGTTACTGTACCGGCGGGGTATGCAGACATAAGGCGATTCTTCGTTACTTCGGCCAGGACCTTGATAAAGATAACTGCGGGGCCTGTGACATGTGTCTTGGCGAATTGGATTGTATAGATGGCTCATTAGTAACCGCTCAGAAAATCCTGTCCTGCATCGTCCGTCTTGACCAGCGATTTGGCGGCAACTATACCGCTTCGGTACTGACCGGCTCAGAAGAGAAGCGAATAATAGAAAACAACCACGATAAGCTAAGTACATACGGCTTGCTTGGTGACTACTCAAAACACACTGTGCATGACTGGATTGAACAGCTTGTAGGTCAGGATTACGTTGAAAAAACCGGCGAATACAATGTTCTTAATGTGGCCGAAAAAGGATGGGACGTTCTAAAAGGCAAAGAAACACCTCGTTTGTTAAAACCCGCACAAAAGGAAGTCAAAGTTTCCAGGGTAGCAGCAGATTCATGGGACGGTGTTGATAAGGGGCTATTTGAGGCTTTGCGAAAGTTGCGGGCGACTATTGCAGGCAAAAGAAGGATTCCGACTTATATAGTCTTCAGTGATGCAGCACTGAGAGATATGGCCAGACGAAGACCTTCCACACTTGAAGGATTTTTGGAAGTCAAGGGAGTGGGCGAGGAAAAATGCCGCCAATACGGTGAAACAGTTCTTGCTGTTATTAAAGATTACTGTCCGGCAAATTCGCTGGAGATGGATGTTGGTGCGAATCCGGAAACGGTTTCAGACGAGTTACAAATAAATAAGCCCAAAACACCTTCAAGACCGAGCAAAGCAAGGCAGCTTGCTTTTGATTTGTTCGAACAAAAACTTTCCATAGAAGAAGTGGCGAAGTCTGTTAATCGAGCGGAATCAACCACGACCCAATATCTGGTAGAATACATTAAACGAGAGAAAATCAATAATCCGTACCCCTGGGCGAATGAGCAAACGTTTGGTCGTATTATCGATGCTGTGAAACAGGTCGGTAGCGATCGGATGAAGACCATCTTTGATTTCCTGGACAGTGAAATAGATTACAACCAGATACGGATCGGCATTGCGTGTCTTCGCAACAAGGCTTAGAATCCATTTCTTTCAGATAGTTGGAAAATCAATTTAGAGTTGTGTATAATTCACAAATAGATGAGAGTACGATTATTTTTATAATAGGGATTTGACGCATGGCCAAACGCAAAACCAGGAAGAAAACGCCAAAGGGGCGTAAAGTCACAAAGATTTCACGTTTGCGCAAGCCCGAAGATATGCCTTTGGAACAATGGCAGATCGCTTTACGAAAACAGTTCGCACAAAAACAGAATTTTCGTCTTAAGAACATTGGCGATGAGCCGATATTCTCTGAATTTATGGTCAGAAACCCACAAACCGGAGGCGAATATCGCGTTGCGATTCGTGGGCAAAGAATCGGGGACAATTACTGTTCTTGCCCGGACTTTGCGGTTAATACTCTCGGAACCTGTAAACACATCGAGTTTACACTTGCTAAACTTCAGCGAAAACGGGGTGGCAAAAAAGCCTTTGTATATCGGCTGTTCTGGTGGGCCATGTCAATAATCACGTGCCTAAGTCCAACGCTAAATGGTAGTTACAAAATTATCCGGAGACTTAGAGCGACCGGATACATTGCCGCGGCAGTTCTAAAATCGTCCACCCACCCCGATTTTGTTTGCCCGCTCAAGTTGGTTTTAGTTGATCACAGATTTA
The DNA here is from genome assembly GCA_013202635.1 of Planctomycetota bacterium. Taxonomy (GTDB): domain Bacteria; phylum Planctomycetota; class Phycisphaerae; order Sedimentisphaerales; family Anaerobacaceae; genus NIOZ-UU13. The sequence continues at coordinate 2,222 of JABMRO010000041.1, read as the reverse complement.
AATGGAAGTGATCGAATTGATATATTCTTCCAAATTAGTATATCCATCATTATTCCGGTCGCCGTTACGATCTGCCGGATCTTTTGGATTTAATTGATTTTGTTTTTCCCATTTATCGTCCATACCATCCTGATCTGTATCTTGTGGTGCAGGCAGTCTATGGCAGCTATTGAGCCTATGAATTTGTCGCTTGCTCAGGCTGAGCATCTTTGCCAGTTCCTTTGCACTTAGCAGTTGACAGCTTTTGTTTTCTTTTTCTGTCGTCATAGCAAATACTCCTTAAAATAAGTTATTAAATATTTTGCCTTTATAGGCATCTATGGAGTAGGAGATATGCACTATTGGCGCAGAATTTCACTTATGAGCACGTGTAGGTAGTTAATTTACAAAGAGTTGAAGAAAATAAATTAGTAATTCATTTATGCAAAATACAGGTAGAAACTGCATATGCATAAATTATTCGTACTGGCGGGCTAATTTTTCTTCATTATCTGTTGGGTGTTGAGGACGGTAGTAGTGGGTTAGCGTCCACGACCAAGAGCCTTTAGAAGAGGACCTTTCAAAGATTCGCGTGGTCTGGACCGGCAACACCATCATTATCATAGTTGTCGTCAGCATTGATTACACCGGTGGTTTCATCATATTCCCAGCCACCAACGTTATCACCAATGGTTCCTGTGTTATCCAGGGTGTTCAGGTCATTGAACTGATTTGTCGGAATCTTCTGCATATAAGGACCGAAATCAGTACCAACAGCACCGGTAATATCCGTCTGGCCTGTCATTTGCGCCACGAAGTTGGCAAAAGAAGGTGGAGTATCGTTGTGCTGAATCTTATACAGCTCAATTTGTGAACGCAGCGTTTGAAGATCGGTGCACAGACTTGAAAACTTGGCTTCGGTACTGGCTTCGGTGAACTGAGGAATTACGATAGCTGCCAGGATACCTAAGATGACAACAACAACCAGAATTTCTACTAATGTAAAACCGCTTTTAGCTTCCATTTTTCACCCCTTCTCATCAACAATTTCTACTTCCAAATCGAATAAGGCTAAATAACTATCCCTTTGCTTGTTTTACTCCGACTTAGTGTGTTATAATTATGGCAGCCAAACATACCAGCGAAACTCATTGCCTCTCTTTGAAAGAAAAGGATAAACGTCATGTGTAAACGAAATGGCTTTACACTAATAGAGCTTTTGGTCGTTATTGCCATAATTGCATTATTGATGGCGATATTGATGCCGGCACTGCAGCGAGTCAAGAGACAGGCAAAGGCAGCAGCATGTCAATCGAATGTGAGACAGTGGGGGCTTATCTTTCGATTGTACGCTAACGACAACGAAGGCAAATTGCCACAAAGTATAGCTGGGGGAAGTCTTACTGCACAAGAAGCCTACTGGATGGTTGCAACACTGTCCTATTACCAGGATAAGAAGATACGCTTGTGCCCCTCTACAAAAATTGTTCGTGTAATGGAGAATCGAAGCCACGGCGGGACGCTTGCTGCTTGGGGGCCCTTCGATCCCGGTGGCTCATCAGATTGGTGGGCGGATTTTGATACAGGCAGTTATGGTATAAATGAATGGTGTTCTTGTCCGCCGCCAGGAGTCAATTCTTATTGGGGATTTCCAACAGAAAACGCATGGAGAACAGTGGATACTAAGGGCGCAAATAAAGTACCGTTGTTTCTGGATTGTGTGTACGTTGATGTCTATCCACTTGACACTGATGAGCCTCTTGATTTTGAACCTCCACCGTATGAGTGGAACAATAGCTGGGGTGATTGGGGGTCTCAGGCCATGAGGCTTGTCTGTATTGACCGGCATAGTGGGGGAATAAACAGCGTATTTCTGGATGGTTCTGTTGGCAAGATACCACTTAGGGGGTTGTGGACACTCAAATGGCATCGCCAATACAACACGGCCAACCGCTGGACCAAAACCGGAGGCGTTCAACCGTCCGACTGGCCGAAATGGATGAGGAAGTTTAAGGATTACTGATAACAGAATACTGTTTAGCCTTCAAGCCCCTGCGGGTATCTCTCGCTGTTTTCTCTCTTCCTCCTCACCGCGGGGGCTTTTTATATACCGAGTAATGTAAGAACTTTTTGATATTTTTTTTAGGCTGTTGTTGGCTCGCTTTCGATTGATGCTATTCCTTCAGGTGATTCTGTATTATCTGCCCCTGCGACATACTGACTTCTTCCTGGTGGTTCTGTGT
>JABMRO010000567.1 GCA_013202635.1 Planctomycetota bacterium | reverse complement strand
CTCGGATTTTCCAACAGTGTTGTCATAGGACATCGGCATCGACTGAGAACCGCTGTTAACGATAGTCTGCTCGGCAAAAGGCGGATTAGCATGACCAACGACAGAGCCGTTTGTCTGATCGCCAAATCCGTCCGCCCAGGCAATATATATCCTGTTAGAACCCGGCTCACCTTCATTAATGTCATTGTAGCTCTCCATATCGTCAATGATAAGGAAGTTGGCCGTAGTGAAACTCCAGAGAGGGCCTGTCCACGGGCTGTCGGCGTTGGCATTATTGGCCTCATCAACACGCCAGTAGTAAGTGGTATCCCATTCAAGCTGTCCGGGGTCGTAGCTCTCGGAACCGAGGTTCCCGCTGCCTTTTAACTCCAGAGAAGTTGCATCGGCGCCAAAATAAACTTCATGCGATGCACCAAAAACCCCCGGTGTCCAGGTTAGAATCGGAGTTTGCGTTATATCCACAGCACCATTAGCCGGGTTCGAGCCGCCCACGGCGCCCTCAGTCGTAAAGCTCCAGACGTTACCTTTATGCGTTTCGGCAACATCAAACTCATCGACACGCCAGTAGTAAGTTTTGGCCATTGTGAGTGTGCCGGGGTCATAGGTTGTAGATCCCCAAGGCGGGTTACCAGCGGCATTGCTTACATCGTCGAAGTTATCGCCGAAGTATACATAGTGTATTATAGCACCGAAACCCGGCGTCCAGCTAAGATCACCATCCGGGTCTACTGCTTCAGAAGTATCAGCCGGGTTGGGTGCATAGGCGGCCCTGGGGGGAATACTAAAGCTCCAAACGTCGCCTTTCCAGGGACTGTTCGGCTCGTCGTCATTGATCTCATCGATTCTCCAGTAGTAAGTTGTGCCCGGGACAAGACCATCTGGATAGGCGAATCCTGGAAAGCCTGCGACTACAAAAGTTGCCGTCTGATTGCCCTGGAATGTGCCTTCTGCACCGATGTAAACGTCGTCGAAATTTTCACCCATATAAAAATCGTGTGAAACAGCATAATCTCCTGGTTTCCAGCTTAGACTCACCCAAGTATTCGGATGGTAAGCACCATCGGCCGGTGTGGGATTAAGGGCCTTTGTAAACTCCGGAGAAATACCGTTAACCAAGTCCTCTATCTGCTTTGATGTGAGAATCCGGTCGTAAATGCGGAAATCATCCAGACGGCCATCGAAGTATCCATCGGCTGCGTACTGCGACCTGCCAAGCCAGTTTTGATTAGTCTCGCCGAGAGTGCTCGGCGCGTGTCTGGTAGCGGTGTTCTGGGCTACAAGCTCTCCATCAAGGTACAGAGAGTGGACGTTTTCATCGGCATTTATCGTTAAAGCCACATAATGCCATCCGCTGGGCAAGGTTGCCTGCGCGGTCGTCTGGTCCTCGTCTCCGCCGCCACCAATTGTAATGGCGAAACGCATGAAGCCATCCGTGCCTATACGCGGCGTAAGGAACATGTTAGCTGTCGTGCCGGTTCCGAAGTCGAGAATACGCTGCCAAGCGCCACCCTCATTAGAAAAATCCACCCATATGGCAAAAGTGGAGCTGGTCAGTGAACTAATTAGCGAGCCGATAGGTAGCTCTACATAGTCGTTGGTGCCGTCAAACTCCAAAGCACCGCCTATATTCCCGGCCACCCACGTTGGCTCACCAAACAGGGTGCCATCATAACCATTGCCGGAACTATCCTGGGCGGTTGCGCCGGAACCGTCATCGAACTTCCAGTGAGCCACCAGATTAGCCGAGACATTACCCGCGATGCTCAGGACCAAAACAAAAGAAACCAGATACACCAATTTCTTAGACATAAGAATCCTCCTTAAAAAAGTTAAAATGACCATGCTTTAGCCACACACCAAATTCCCGACATCTCGGGGTTGTTTTCAATACATGAACTGTTAAATGATGACAAGTATGAGTTTGAAGTTGCCGGGCACAAAGTAAGGTTCTTACTTAGAACTATGCCTCCATCGCAAAACATGATACTCCTCCCTATATGTACAAATAAAAAAACCCGTCTCCTCGGAGACAAAAACCAATATATATCTGTCTCTACGAAAACAAGCTTCACCGAATATACTATCTATACCAATTATTCGCTTTCCAGTCAAGGAGAAAATCCTTACGATTAACCATAAATTTCCAGATAATTCAGTCTCACTACCCCAATTTCAGCAGAATCAAATATCAATGAAAAGAGGCCTATACCGAATCAAATCAGTATAGGCCCCGAATTTATAAATCTACTTCAAAGTTTTATTTAACAGTCAAATCCCTTCTCTAAGGTGTCGGTAAAAGGAGACGAACATCATCGAAGAACACCGAACCTGTACCACCGGCCGTAAGATTGTTCCTGTTGCCGAAGCCAATAGTAACCGTATTGACGTTGGTAAGGTTAATACCGAACTCCTGCAGGCTGATTCTCCATTCGGTCCAGTCCTCTACCTGTGCTGCATTAGGATTAGGATTATCGACCCCAGCGGTGCCGTTGAGAACAACATACATCGTCTCGGCAGCGTTGGCCGCATCGCCAATGTACCAGATTGCCAGTGTGTCAACGCCGTTCTCAGTCCAGTCACGAGGATAAGTCAGTGTCAAGGTAGCCTCGGATTTTCCAACGCCGTTGTCGTATGCAAAAGGCATCGACTGATTACCACTG
>JABMRO010000566.1 GCA_013202635.1 Planctomycetota bacterium | reverse complement strand
GGAATGATGTTCTTCGATGATATTCGTCTGTATGCACCGGCAGCACCGTAAAAACTGCCGGCAGCAATTAATTGTGTGGTTGAGATAACTGATTTCTGTCAATTTGGGGCCTATACTGATTCATTAGGTATAGGCCCCTTACAATTGACTATCGGGGGGCGTTAATGTTAATAATAATATTTGAATTCTATGTCAACATCCCACATATCCGGCAGGCCTGGCTTTTGGGTAAGCTTGACCCGGTTGCACTGTAAGTTCGCCCAGCGAAGTTGAATCGTCGAGAGAAATTCGGAAAATTTGACTATGTCAATCTGCTTGAGACTTACCGTGGCACCCTGGCTCTTCTCGCCGCGTAAGGTTTGGACCGCTACTGCATTGAGCTTGCACTTGCTCGGTGGTATTTTGCTCGTGCTGGCAACCATCGCTACCACTTTATCAAAAGTAAATTCGGTATCGACATCATTGGAATCGGCAAACTCACGGCGGTCCGGGTCAAGAGTTAAAATCTCCATCATTATCGCTTCGGCCTTCCTGAACTGGGCCTGCTGGTCTTCTTTATTTTTTTCCGCGGCCGGCAAATATACCGCCCAGACTAATAACGGCCACAGGCACACTATGACAGGAGTGAGTATGTAATATAAAATCGGGTTCCTGTATATATCTTTCATAAAAAGTTATCCTCAACGATTATTTCGGCGCTAGTGTTATATTAAAGTTGTCACGTCCGCCTATAAGATTGAAACCAGGTTTCAAAACATCCAGGCCGTTGCTCCTGAGGGTTTCGAAGAATTTTAATGTGTTCTGCCGGCTTGAAGTATCGCCCGTTACGATAATGTCGTTAGCAGTTATGGTGACAGATTTTATATTCAGATTTGTCTGTGCCGCACATTTATTAAACGCAGTCAGAACTAATGTCAGTTTCGACGAAATAGCTTTTTCACCTTTAATGGTTATCAGGCCTTTCTTTGCGTCTCGGATGCGCCCTAATTCGCTCCTGAGCTTCCTGACGGCTACTACGGGTTCTTCTTTAGCCGAAAGTTTCTCACCTAACATAACTGACGAGTAGTTTTCCGCGAACTTGGCGCGTAGTTTGCTTCGATTCTTGTGATTCTTGAATAACTGTGTTTGAAAGTTCAGGCCAATCGCTACCAGTAGAACAGTAACACATATAGCCGCAAACTTCAGCGCCTGTTGCATTTTAAGCTTTTTGCCCTGAAATGGACTAAAATCGTCACGGAAATTTACTCGGTGTCCCTTCTCCGAAAGAGCCAGAGCCGCCCCGTATGCAATTGCATAATCAACCGGCTCCGCAGAATCGCCCGGAGCCTGCGACTCGGTCCCGGAGGCTCCGGGCCAATCAACTTCTCCGGCTTCGATACTCAGCTTTTCGCTTAGCTGTTGATAATTTACCGTCCCGGTGGAATCGAAGACTTTAAAGTAATTTATCGGCTCGCCGCTTTTAACCAGAGCAGTCGTTACAAGCACTTCTCTTGCGAGCAGCTCGCCCCTGTCCTGTGCAGACCCAACCAGAAATGTTCGAACTGTAGAGGCCTTCTCAGGTCCGGAACTGTCCGAGGCGGCAGGTATAACCAAATAACCGTTACGGTCTGAAAGTATCCCGAATAAAGTCCCGGGCTGCCGGGATTCAGCCGATGGTGCCTTACGGCAGATAAATCTCGACAAACAACTAACATCCGGCTCTATCGTTACCGGGTCAAGATTATGCTGCTGCAAAGAAACAAGTACCTCTGATAATATTTTCCGCTGCGCGGTGAAAACTGTAAGGTCAGAGCCACCCTGGCCGGACGAGGTTATTTCGAAAGCCAACGCAATATTGGCTATGTCCGTCGCAAGCGCCTCTTCTGTATCAAACCTGATAGTCGCGGCTATTTGTTTCGGGTCGCTAAACTCGCTGTGAACACCATGCTGCATAAACATCGCACAATCCAGAGCGACTGAGACATCCGAATATGACCATCTCCTCTGGACACAACCCTGGGCAATAAGACCCGCCAGGACCTGCATGTTCGCCTGCTCCTGCTCTTCGACAGAGACGCTGAAGCAGCCCAAAACCTTTCCGACCCTGCCTGACAGACCCAGGTAAACCACCGTCGCTTTGTCCCTGCTTATGTAAATTCCCAAGTAGTTCTGAGATTCCACTACCGCTAAACTCCTAATTAGTTGTTAGCATTCAGCCGTTGATGACGGCGATTCGTTTTACTTTTTCACCGTCTTTCGTTATCGCGATAACGGTTGAGGCCTTTGCCACACCGCTTACCACAGTTACTTTTATCGTGAAAAACCTGCTGACAGTTGTGATATATTTTTCACATTTGTCTATAGAATTGGAATATCTGAACAGATCTGTTTTCAAGGCCTGAAAATCACTGAACGGCTCTATGCGCCTTCGCTGAATGATTTCCTCGGCGATTTCGACCTGGTCGCCGCCGAAAATAAAGGCCGCCTCCAATACGTGCCGGGGAGCCGTATTTATATTAACCTTCATCGTGCCCCACATTCCCATATATTTCAACGCCGACTCACTCCTGTCCGGACCGATGATAATCGGTCTGGCAAGGGCCTCGGTATCAACCAGTGAGCTGTGAAAAAGCTTGGCAAAATGCGTGGTTTGTTCGGAAATCTGGTCAGGAACGGCAACAGTCTTCCTGGTTACCCGTGGCCTCGAGGGCGTTCTACTGGTGCGGCTTCTGCTGCTGACCGATCTCGTTGTCACCGGCGTCTTGACTGTTCTTGTTATAGGCTTAAAGTCAAGTGCGAAAGGTCTTATTTTTCCTATTTCCTGCAGCTCAAGTTTTAGCGACTCAATCTGTTCGGTATTAAGTCCGGTCATTTCACAGAAAATTTCGAAGCCCGCTTCGGCTTCGCGCTTTATGTCCTTATCATCCAACATCGCCCATCCGAGCGGATATTTTGCGTTTTCGTCTTCAATTTCAATTCGAACTTTGGCCGAACCAATCTCGAACTCGACCGGCTCGGTTACAAAAGGCCAGGCTGGACCATACGGCCCCGAAATCGTCACAGAACCATAGCTGTCAAAACCATCCATCTCCATTTCATCCAGGCCGATGCCATTAACATTATCAATATCGAAAAGCTCATCTATCTCGCCGATACCAGCCTTACCCCCGGAGCGCCTGTTGTCATCAAACGCAGTTAACTGCCAGTCAAGACCCCACTGCTCCAAAAGCTCCTGATACTCTGCCGGAGTAAGATAAAACAAGTCGGAAAAATCCGGCTCATTAGGCCGGCTTATCAGTTGAGGGTCAATCTCCTCCAATGTGGCAAGAGCATACTTTACCGCTGAGTCGCAGCCATAGCGAGCGCTGCTGTAATCTATAATATACTTCTCGCGGTGACGCTGGGCAGCAACACGAGTACTTAAAGTATAACCAAGCATCGAGAGCACAACCAACATCACCAGCGTTACCAGCAGCACAAAGCCGGGGCGGCCATGGAAATTATTTCGTTTTTTCAGACTTTTGCTCATCGTTTGACTTCTTTGGGTTTTTTCGGACTGTCCGGCTGCGTCTTCTCACCGTCGGGCAAAGGCTCATTCGTCTGCTCTTTTTCGCCCTCGTCTTCGGCGAATTCTCTTTTCTCAACTGTGAATTTCATTTTTCTGGTTCTGTCGATTGCTATGGTTCGAATGATTTTTTCCTCTTCCGGAACGTCCAGCGTACCACCGACCGTCTTAAAAGGCTCACCGGCAGAAAGAGTAACCTCAATACCCGGAGGTAGAGAGGTGGACGTCCATTTGTCAAGATAAGTTTCGCCCCACGGAACCTTTATCCTGAAAAAAGTAATGCCGGCGCAAATCGGCACAAAAAGCTCTCTCTCCCAATTATTCAGGTTCTTCTCGAGCAGCTTATCTTCCATGGCGATTCCGCTGTGGCTTCGGTAAAGAACCAGGCCATCGACGCCGCTCTCGAAATCGTAGTTGGCCTGCCAAACAATTTTTTCAAACGTCTGTTCCTGATTCCTGCTGTTAAAGATAGTCCTTGTAATCGTAAGCCTGGCGGTGGGGAAACCGTTTTCGAATTTATTTTCAATACTGATTTTTGTATCCGGACCGGTGGCAATTATTCCGTCGAGGTCCTCGGCGATGCGCTGCATCACCTCATACAGCAGCCGCGAGCTGTCAAGCTTGCGTGTAACCGCGGCAGCCGAACGCTCGGCCCGGTTATAAACAACAAGCACTGCGACTAAAACCATCGACCCTATGGTCAGGGACGTAATGACCTCAGCCAGCGAAAAACCCGTCCTTGCCCTCGATGTGCCAAAAGCCTTTTTCATATTATATTCAGTCCCGCCCGACCTCATCGCAATCAATACCCCTATCGTCGATTTTCCATCAATTCCCAAACCTCAGAGATATCCATTTGTTTAAGTTCCTCATAAGTCAGGCCTGTCTTCGGGTCTATATCATCCTTCCCGGCGCCTGTCCCGTCGAGCTTGCCCTGCTCTTCCATCAGCCTGATAAGCTCTGCTTCAGACTGCACCTGCAGCTTTCTGTCCTCGGGGCTTGGGTTTCCGTCGTTGAGCTGGTAGATATCAATATTCATCCTGACGAAAGAGCCGTCCCTGGTTTTGAGCATACCATTTTCAAGCCAGCGCTCGATGGTCTCGACATCGACACCGGCATACTCAGCGGCTTCTTCTATCGTCCCGATTAGCTGGGCCGCCAATTGACCTTCCTCATCCTCGCGCGACATAATGTCAAGCAGTTGATTTTTTGTTAAATCGGTCAGCCAATGTGTCAGTTCAACCGTTTGCTCCTGTCCTTCAGAGTCGATATATTGGGCCGAACAAACACCCCTGAGCCACATCCTCGCCGTTATCGGCTCGTAAAAAGTCTCGACAACAGTCTGCCATGTAATTTCAGGATATTTATCACTGTCGCCGTACTCAACGCTCTCCAGGACTGAATTTGAAGCAAGCAGCTTTTCCATATTCTCACGGGCAACTTCAAAGGCCTGCATCCGCAGGGCCGTATCCGCACCCGAGGCCACACACCGGTTTATCACAACCAACACGCTTGAACTGATAAGCGCAAGTATAGATACAGCCGTTACAACTTCCACCAGAGTAAAAGCCGGCTTGGTCACTGTTTTTTTAGAAAGGTACTTCATCTTTAGTTTTCGGCCCTAAAAGCCCGACATCACCTTGCTCTAACGTAATCATTCTATTGAGACGATTGACAACAATCGAATATGGCTGCTCTTTTTCATCGAGCAGAACGATTTTCCCGCCGTATTGCCAGCCCGAATGCCCGGCCCTGAACTTCGCCCTGTCCTCACTCGTGGAATCTCCATCGTCGAACAGAACATAAGCCACCCTGCAATTCTCACTGAAAACATCTTCGACAATAATCTCCTCTTCAAACACCTGAGAGAGGTCGGGATTCGTAATCTCCCGAAGCAAATATCCCTGCGCCGGGATATCAATAATAACTTCATATCTTCTGTCGCTCTCACCGGCGGCACTTGCGGCCATCTGCATCGTCGAGACAAGCTCCTGCACCTGCGCTTTGAATGTACTCTTTCTGAGCAAACCGAAAAGGTGCATTTGCGCCATAAGCGCAAACAACGAAACCACCACAACCACAACCATCAGTTCGATCATTGTGAAACCTGAATCAGCGTTCAGCGTATAGTGTTTAGCGTATAGTTTCTTTTTTCTATCCGCTAAACGCTCTACGCTATCCGCTATCTTAGTATGCATCTGTGCTGAGCAAGTCATCCTCAGTGCCCTCTTCACCATCGGGACCCATACTCCTGATTGCAAACTGCTTGCCGCTCTCCGGATAAAGCTCGTAAATAAATTCGTGTCCCCAGCCGTCCGGAGGTAAATTCGTACTTTCCAGATAACCGCCCGGCTCCCAGGTTATATCAATGTCAGGCGGCTGTTCAATAAGATCTAAAAGACCTTTATCTTCGCTTGGCAATCGGCCGGTATCCATCCTGAATTGATTAACCGCAGCATGAAGGGCTTTCAGGTTGGCCTTGGTGGTTGTAATACGGGCCTGGTCTATTTTACTCGCAACCTTCGTAACTACTAAAGTGGCAAGCAGACCGATGATAATCAGCATCGCCATAAGCTCAATCATCGTAAAACCGTATCTGACGCGTCTTTTTCTTTCTTTCCTTGTCATTTTGACCTCCGAAAGATTCCGTTAAAATTTACCTGCTGAAACTTCCAAAATCGGCAAAATCGTCGCATAAGCGATTACGCCTACTATCGTAGCCATAATAATTATAATAACCGGCTCAACCGCCGCGCTTAGTCTTTCAATAACTATATCGGTCGATGCCTCCAGATTGTCACTGATATTTTTAAGCATTGTTTCCAGCTCGCCGCTTTTTTCGCCGACGGCAACCATGTGAGCAATTGCAGGGTCGATAACTCCGCTGTCCCGAAGCGGCGTCGCGATATCAGCACCGGCGAGAATCCGTTCACGGGCCTGCTGAATGGCCTTTTTCATAAGGCTGTTGCCCGTAACCTCTGCTACTACTCGAAGAGATTCTGCCATCGCAAGACCGGAACTAAGAAGTGTCGAAAGTGTAGAGGAAAATCGCGCGACAACACGCTGTTTTATGAGAGGGCCGAACAACGGCAAAGACAACAGAAACTTGTCACGCATATAGGCGCCCCGGCTGGTTTTCAAAAACCGTCTCACGCCCCATACAATACCGACAATCGCAGCTATAACAACCAGCAGCCACCAGCTGGTCAATACATAACCGACACCCATTAAACACTTGGTAATCCCGGGCAGCTTTTGGCCGGACCTGGCAATCTGTTCACCTATCTTCGGGATAACAGTAGTCGTCAGAACTACAATCGCAGCGAGGCAAAACACAATCAAAACCATTGGATATACCATCGCCGTCATTACCTTCGACTCAACCCGCTGGCGTTTTTCCATAAAGCCCGCAATAGTCGCAAGGCTCAATCCTAATGAGCCGGTAACCTCACCTACACGGACCATACTTACATATATGACATCAAAATAATCGCTGTAATCTTTCAAAGCATCGGTAAATGACTCGCCGGTAACAACACGGTCGCGAATATCGACAATTGCGTTCTTAAACCGCACATCGGACACCTGCAGTGTGAGCACCGAAAGCGCCGCGGTTAGTTTAATCCCTGAATTAAGC
>JABMRO010000565.1 GCA_013202635.1 Planctomycetota bacterium | reverse complement strand
GTATTTACCTGATAGACACAACTGAGGTTTTTGAAAGAAACAGCCCCCATGCAGTTCCGGGGCAAGAACTGTTTTATGAGCATGTACATTTGAATTTCAAAGGTAATTATTTTCTCGCTAAGACGGTTTTTGAACAAGTGGAAAAGATGCTTCCTCCGCAGTTGACAAAACCTCAGGAGGCTGATAAGCGTCAAATATTAACAGAAGACGAATGTGCTGAACGCCTGGCCTACACCGGTTGGGATAGATACCAGGTTGCCGATAAGGTCCTTAACGGCTTTATCAAAAAACCGCCGTTCACCAACCAGCTTTACCGGCAGCAGCGCCTAAAACAAATGGAGCGGAATATCGAGGCCCTGAAAATTTACCTTGCCCCCGAAGCTCTTGGAGAAGTTGCACTCCAGTATCGTCAGGCGATTCAGAAGTCACCTTCAGACTGGCGCTTGCGGTGGAAATATGGAAAATTATTAACCGAAGGTTTGAAAGACTATAAAGAGGCGGCCAAACAGTATCGTTTGGTGCGGAAGTATTTACCGCATTCTTATATAGTGTACACCGCATTGGGGGCGGTCTCACGAGGACTGGGCGATATTGATGAAGTTGTCGCTCAATATCTGGAGGCGATACGAATCAAGCCCAATTGTATTGATGCGCATTACTACCTGGCATGGGCATTTCAAAAGCAGGGCGGGATTGATGAGTCTATCGAATATTATTACAAAACGCTGCGATTACAACCGACTCACGTGCTGGCATATAACAATCTGGCTGAGATACTATATCGGCAGGGCAGGATTGACCAGGGAATTGAAGTCTGCCGTAAGGGCTTGCTTTTTGTCCCGGACAGCGCAATTCTGCATTGCAACCTCGGTATTCTATTGGATAAACAGGGCAATAGACCCGAGGCCGTCAAAGAGCTTAACACAGCTTTACAGATAGACCCGAATTCACCCAAAATTCGCAGAGTGCTGGAAGCTATATTGAAAAAAGGCAATTGACCTGGCCTGAATATTTCGCCATGTTTTTATTAAATTGTTTTGGTCCGCACAGGTTTTCGGTCGGTGGTCTTTTCTTTATGAAACTCTATCCGACAACGTTCTTAGAAAAGCGGATAAATAAACGGCGCTATAGCCGTACCGCCCAGCAGGACGAGCAAACCCATAAGAAGCAGTACAATTAGTATAGGCAGCAACCACCACTTTTTATTGTGTTTGAGGAAGAACCAGAACTCGGCGAGCAAGGGTGTTCTCTTTTCTTGTGCCAACTTGTTGAATTCGTCGGATTTATTTTGCTGAGACGATTCGGTTTTTTTTTCTTCAGAATGATGCCTCAGCATAGATAAGGCATAGTTATCTACAAAACTCAGCATTTCCTCAGAACCATAAAGTTTGATGTGACATATTCCTATTTCTTCACGTTGTTCATCGTTGAAATGTGCATGAACTTGGCACTTAAATTCAGGGAAGTCATAATTAGTAAATGGTTCTCCTTCCTTATCATACTGTCTTTTGACAGTTGCAGGTTTTATTTTGTCACTAACTATTCCTTTTACGAAGGTGTCATAATCAAAGTTTATGTTATTTTTCTCCTGAGAATTATTTTGCATTTCTTTTCTCCAATTTTTCTCAGAACTGGTGGAAGTACTGCTCTGGGCCTTTGGGCTTTCGCCTGCTGAGCCAATAACTCTTTGCGGCCGGATCGAACTTGCGGCAAAGTGGGTCCCGGCCTAATAGGCGAAAAATAAGTCCCAGCGGCGACAGCAGCAGATAGTAAAATACCGCCAGAAATATGAAGCTTACCGCCAGGCCAATCGGCAGCGTTACCAGTATCATACCAAGGTAAATCATTTTCGTCAGTTTGAGCGAAATCATGCTGATTAGAAAGATAATAATACCAGCGGCAAAGATAATCAAGGCCCATTGAATTGCAACGCCCTTAAGTATATAAACCAACAAAGAGATGATAGCTGTTGCTGCTATGGCGATTTTACCAAAACTTTGCAGTTGTTTGCGTTTCGGATTCCAATCTATTTCAACTAACGACATCTTCTATTATTCCCTTTACTCACATAAATTAATCCAATTCGAACTTGGCTTTGTATTCATCTATCTCGTGCTGTTTGGCCTGAGGTTGCTCTTCTTTGTAAAGCAACTGATTTTCCATTATCAAAACATCCATATTCGTCGCCATAAAGCAGCGGTACGCATGTTCCGCAGAGCACACAATCGGCTCACCTCGGATATTAAAACTTGTATTGATAATTATCGGGCAGCCCGTTTTTTCCTTAAACAGACTCATTAAACGGTGCAGTTTTGGGTGGCGCCCCGCGTCAACGGTTTGAACGCGTGCCGAGTAATCCACGTGTGTAATAGCTGGTACGACACTGCGTTTGACCTTTAGTTTTTCCAGTCCTTTGAGTCTTTCAGGCGTCCCATCCGGCGATATGCGTTTGTCTTTCTGAATTGGTGCAACCAACAGCATGTACGGACTGTCTTCTTCTGGCCTCATCTGAAAATAATCCGCCGCATCCTCCCGAAGCACGCACGGAGCGAATGGACGAAAAGACTCACGGAATTTTATCTTGCGGTTCATTATTGACTGCATCTTTTCACTTCTTGCGTCACCGATAATACTGCGGTTGCCCAATGCGCGGGGCCCAAACTCCATTCGCCCCTGAAACCAGCCGATTACTTTTTCCTGGTTGATTAAATCTGCCGCCTTGCCAATCAATTGCTCCTGGTCCTGATACGAGTGATACCTGGCATTAACAGAGTCAAGAAACAGCCGAATCTGTTCATTGCTATAAGCAGGTCCAAGCAGGGACGCTTGCTGTCTGTCATGGCCGTCAGCTTTCCGCTCATTGCCCAGTAATTGATACCATACGAACAACGCCGCTCCCAGCGCGCCTCCGGCATCTCCGGCGGCAGGCTGAATCCAGATATTATCGAAAGGCCCTTCACGAAGAATACGGCCGTTACCTACACAGTTTAGGGCTACCCCACCGGCAAGTACCAGATTTTTCATCCCGGTTTGGCGATGAACGTGCTTGACAGAGCGGAGCATAATCTCTTCCGTGACGGCCTGTATCGATGCTGCAATATCC
>JABMRO010000564.1 GCA_013202635.1 Planctomycetota bacterium | reverse complement strand
GCAACAAGCCCCGCCTCATTAATCGCATCGACATACTTGTCCAAACGCTGGAAATATGGAGGATTGACGGCGACTTTGTCCTTGCCCAAAAAAGTGGGATTTCCATCCGCGTCTGTTTTGGTCATACGCCATTGGGTCATTACAAACTGGATAGCTGTAAATTCTTTCCACAGACGATCATTTAGGAAAATATTCCAGTCATTCAGGTCCGAAAGTGCCGGACCACACCATACGGTATCGGCCAGCCAGAAAAAAGGAGTACCATCAAAGTGCTCGAAGTATCGCCGGTTGCCGGAAAGGCGCAATTCTCCATGCCGGAAAAGTGGAAGAACGCCCGTGTATTGTTCACATTGAAACGAGCCGATCTGGTTATGAAGTCCGTTATTATTTATGTCCGAGCAGACAGTTCTGTAAGTCCAGTTGCCCGGTTCGTCCGGCGAAAATCGCAAACGCCATAGTCGGCCTCCATCCCAGAAGGCAAGGAACGTTCTTTTGTTTCCAGAAGGCGAAGTAAATTCAATCCGTACCTTAATATCCTGCACGGGATTATCGTAATCCCTTGCACTAATTAATGTGTTCTCAAAACGAGTCCATTGCTCTACAATAATGTTTGCGGCCGGTGAGGAGGTGCTATAAGTGAGTGTCAGGACAAGTCCAAGAACAAGAGTGGGCAGAAGAGAATTGATGCGTTTCATGATTTTCTCCTGAAACTATTATTGCCGAGCTTTTATATTTATCCTGCGAATTATATGTCTTCTATTCCACAGGCAGGATTTATCCAGTCTATTTTGCTGACTGTTTCACAGCGTAGAGTTTCTTCATTGTAGCAATATATAACACACCATTGGCAGCGACGGGTGAGCCGTGAATGGGGCTGTCCAGCTTAATCGAGCTGATAATCTTCTTATTCCTGTCGGCGGCGAACACCCAGAAATTTCCTCGCCGGGTGCCGATATAGACTTTTCCATCGGCCACAAGTGTCGAAGCCCATATTTCATTTCCGGTGTCGTGGATCCAGTACGGATTTCCAGTTTTGGCATCTACACAGTGGATGTATCCCTCGCAATCTGCGACAAAAACCATGCCGTCGTGGACAGAGGGCGTCGAACAGCAGTGACCTTTGCTAAGCTCGTATGACCAAAGCTCACGGGAGTTTGTGGAATCGGCGGCTGCATCGATACACTTGAGCCAGCATTGCTCCTTGCCCCACCAGATATCACCTCCATGTGTGATATAAAGGCGGTCATCGTGGAAGACGGGCATGCTCTTGATATTGCTCGGGCTTATATTGCGATTTCTCATGAATCGATGCACGTTTTCTTTCGGCGATTTGGGGTCGCAATCGTACTGCCAGATGTTTTTTATTTTCTGTACCTGCTGTATCACAGAAGCGGAGCTTAATGTATCGTAGGTGTAGCAGATACCGTCACCGCCGCAGAAGAATACCAGCGAGCGGCCGTTTACCTTACCCAGAGCGGGAGACGACCAGGTGCAATGGAATATCCGAGGTCCAATCTGTTCGTTGTCCTGAGCTACGAGACGGCCTGTCCTTTTGTCCAGGACAATCAGACTCGGGGCATCGGGTGCGGGAATGATTTTGTGTTTGTCGTTGATGCCGTTGCTGGTGTTGACATATAAGTATTGGCCGTGTAAGAGAATCGAACTATGGGCGCTGTCGTGTTGATGGACTCCCGCACTGTTTCGTATATCGAACAGCCAGATGATGTCGGCATCTGTTTTTGACAGCTCAAGAGGCTCGGCTTTTTGCGGTGTCATGTGCCGGGCTTCATCTCTGTATGGTCCATCATTGCCGTTGATTAAACCATTGAGGTCAAGGCACATCACCTCACCTCGGTTGCTGACGATATAAACTTTGTCTCCTTCAACGGTGGCTGGCGAGCAGATACCGGACCTGGGCCAGTCCCGATAGAGGGCGGGTATCAGCTTGGGAACGACAAGCTGCCAGCTGAGGCTGCCGTCTTTTTCGTCCAGACAAAATAACACGCCGCGGTCTCCTTTGTGCCGGAGATCGCGCGGGATATTGTTGTTTGTGCCAATCAGCACCCTGCCGCCACTGACTACGGGTGTTGAGTAGGTTTCCGTGCCTAACGGAACCACCCACTTAATGTTTTTGCCGGTGGCGGGATCAAAGGTCTCAGGCAGGCCGATTTCATCAGAGACCATGTTCCGGGAATATTTCCGGCCCCACTGCGGCTGGTCGTCCGCTTTGACTGTGGAGATGATGGTCAGGCCAAAGAATAAGGTGGGGATTAACAACTTAGACAGTATTTTTTCTGTAAACATAGCATATTACCATCATATTGTTTTTAAGTTAATTATGGGCAGGAGATACGAAATCACCGACCGTAATAATCATAACTTAAGCAAGGCTGTAATGGAAGCATAAAATAAAACGGTTTTGAGGGATTCGCTGATGTCTTTTTCGAGATTATATAGTTCGAGGTCGGCACTTTTAAGCTTGGCGACAGTCCGGCCCCATTTTCCTCTTGTGTTTTCGATTTGGCCGACGAGCTTCCATTTGCCTTTTCGTGCGGCCAGTTTGCCGGTCATCACCAAAGTCGTAAAAGCCAACACCGATGCCTTTAAGAAAATCACGACGGCTTAGAGTTGTCTCCATTTTGTCAATTCCTTTCCAATTCTGATTGTGACTTGCTGATATCATTCAAATAGTGACTACCACCTGACAGGCAGCCAGACGGTCATCTTCGGCTCATCGCGATTGTTCCATGCGTAGTACGGTATCATAGTGATGTCTATTCGACGGGGCTTAATATCTCTTACCTGGCGGTAGCCGCCGATATCTTCTTCGATGGTTTTATCAAGGACCAAAGCTTTTGTCTTTAGCACTGTAACGCCGCCGAGCAGGTCGGGCTTATACTGAGTTTTCCATTTCGCATTAGCTGGAAGGCAAATATCTTCGAACCTAATACCCTCTGGCACATCAACGGACTCAAGGCAATAAACAATAGGGCCGCGTATTACCGCAATCTGGTTTCGGGTTTGCTCTATGAGCGGATCTGCTGTAATCATTCTAACAGGCATTGGCAGATTCAGTTCAATAACATCACCGGCAGCCCACTTTCGTGTTATGGTTGTGTATGATGAGGGCTTGCATTTCACTTTTGCCGCCCTGCTGTTTACGGTCACCGTAGCTTTCTTTGCCCAGGCTGGAATCCTTAAAAGAATTGAGAATTCATCACCGGAGTCAACTTCATTTATAGTGATGTGCACCTTGTCGTCCCATGGATAGTTGGTTTTCTGTGTGAGCTTTAGTTTTCGTCCATCGGCAAGTTCACCGTCAAAAACGTTTCCTCCGTAGTGATGAATCCATAGTCCTTTGTCGTTGGTGTTGTAAAGATAATTATGCCATGAGGCGACAGTTCGCATCAGGTTAGTAGGACAGCAAATCATCCTTTGTCCGGGTTCTAAACGTTTGTGCGTATCGTTGCTGCGGAGTATGTGCTCAGACCCGTGCCAGCGAAGCGGATTTGTATATGACCAGTTATCGCCGTCAATCTCGATACCGGAAAGAATCGAATTGAAAAGAGTTCGTTCCATTATGTCGGCGAAGCGTGCCTGGCCGGTAATGGCGAGCATGCGCCAGTTCCACATCAGGTTTCCGATTTGTCCGCAGGTCTCGTTGTAGGCCGAGTCATTCGGCAAATCATAAGGGCCGCCGACACCTTCGTGGATAGAATCACCGACGATAGCTGAAAGCCGGCCGGGTTGAAAGCTTCGGACGGGGTGGGCTTTGTGCATAGGGCTTACACCGCCGGTGATATACATCTTTTTGTTTACGAGGTCCGACCAAAGTCTGTTAAGTGCATCGAGAAGCGTTTTGTCGCCGGTTTCCATAAAGGCATCGGTCGCGCCTGCATATAGATAGGTGAAGAAAACGGCGTGGCCGACCACTTCGGTTTCTTTGCGGAGCGGCCGCCAGTTCTGGTTGAGGTCGCTGCCATTTGTTAAAACGCCCCAGGCATTTCGTCTTCCGTTTCCATAACGGCTTCCTCGCCAGTCGATGAAGAAATTGGCCATGTCCAGGTATTTTTTTACGCCCGTCGTACGATACAATTCTACGCCGGCCATAATGATTGAAGGATTACGCGGAAACTCGGCCAGCTTTGGGTCACGTCCTTTAAATGTATCGTAAATATAATCCGCTGCTTTGCGAACAACGTTAAGCAACGTTTTCTTGCCGGTAATCCGGTGATGAATGCAGGCGGCGGTGATGAGATGCCCCATTGTGTATAACTCGTGGTGGTGTGGGTCCTGGAACCTTGGCCAGTTACGGGCGATAGTCTGTGAGGCGATGTAACCATCCGGCCTTTGCGCCATTGCAATCACGCTGATAATCTCATCCATCTTTTTATCAAGTTCCTTGTTGCCGGTAAGAGAGTAAATGTAACAGGCACTTTCAAGCCACTTGTAAATCCAGGCATCCTGCCAGTGAGTTCCTTCAAACTTTCCGGTTTCAATGCCGGCGGCAATTCTCAGGTTTTGAATGGCATGTCCTTTTTCAGGGTCTGAAGCCATCTCCCAAAGCCGGGGGAGTGTGACATCGCATGTCTTTACAAACTGATCCGCCCAGAAACCATCAGTCCAGCGAACATCTTTCAAGTCAACGCTCTTAAGTTTTGCATGCGGGCTGTTCTGGTTCTTGATGATACCGTAGTCTTTATTAACCGTATCGGCGCGGGAAAGCGTGTTGCTCAACAAAACTGCAGTTAATACAATCGTATGTTTTATTTTTAACCTGTACATTTGCCGTCTCCATTACCATTTCCAGATTTTTTTTATTTTGGCCTCAAGTGTTCTTCGTATTATTTTTAGAATCATGGTCTCTAATAGTATTCGTTTAATATTATAAATTATTATC
>JABMRO010000563.1 GCA_013202635.1 Planctomycetota bacterium | reverse complement strand
GCTCCAGACATCTCCTTTATGTGTTTCGAAACCATCGAACTCATCGATGCGCCAATAGTAAGTCTTCTCTAATTCAAGTGTTCCGGGAGTGTAGGCTGTAATTCCCTGCGGGAGACCTCCGGTGGCATTGTTCACATCGTCAAAGTTGTCGCCGAAGTACACGTTGTGTATTTTGTTTCGAAACCAGGGTCCCACGTAAGTACTACATCCGGATCTACGAATTTGGCGCCGTCAGCCGGTTCGGGATTATAGGCACTCTTGGGCGGCACCAGAAAGCTCCAGACATCGCCTCTCCACGGACCGTTTGGATCATTTTCATTGATCTCGTCAACACGCCAGTAATATGTCGTTCCTGTAACAAGGCCGTCCGGAAAAGCAAAACCGGGGAAGCCGACTACATAAAACTCATCGGTCTGATTGCCCTGGAAAGCACTCTCGGCGCCGTTGTTCACATCGTCGAAATTGTCACCGAAATACACATCATGCGTTACTGCCGAGACTCCCGGGTCCCACGAGAGGCTTGCCCATGTGTCCGCATGCAGGGCGCCATCTTCCGGGTCGGGATTAGTGGCCCTAAAACTCTTGAAAACAGGTTCGAGATAATCGCCTTCGTAGAGTCGTACGCCATCGATCCAAAAATCACCGGCTGCAAAAGCGAAGTGGAATGTAGGGCTGGCGGGAGTCACGTCCTCAGTAAAAACAGGAGTTGTTACACTGAATTCTGTCCATTCTTCAGTCATGGTAAAGACCTGGTCACCATATCCCTCCCATGGGTCTCCTCCACGTTCCGGCTTTAAGCGAATTTCCAACGTGCCTGATTTGCACTTGAGGAAGGCAGAGAAAGTATATTTCTTTCCACTCTGAAAGGTATAGCTTCCGTCCGTCATGCCGCTATCCCAATTGTTGGCTCCTGCTGCCGATACCGTAATATGCAGAGCATAGTCTCCTTCAATCGGACTTTCGGGAACCGCGGCATCAACGCATTCTGTAACGACTTCGGTGGTCGCATCGCCATAGGTGCCGAATGTCGCCATTACACCGTCCTCAAAGCCGCCGTTGGGCAATAGATTAACGACTTCCTGTGCGTAGCTTGGATTGAGTCCCATAAATCCTATCAACAAAGCTGCTGTCAACCAGATTATTCGAGTTCTCATAATACTTGCTCCTATAAAAAAGTTACGATAACAACGAATGTGCTTTGGCCACACGCCAAAACATTTGTTGCTCTCTAAATGCAAATTGTTGGTTGAAATGTGATCAATCAAATCTTAAAAACGAAGTTATTTTTCAGAAATAACCTGTGGACTTGTGTAATCACACCTCCTGTTTTCCAAAGAATAAACAATTTCAGCCCACATGGGCCGGTAATCAGTTGATATCTATATACATAGATATCAACTCTGCCAATTCTATTTATACCAAATTATCCAGGTTTTCGTCAAGGAAAAACTGTACTTTTAGAGGGATTATGAGTTACTATTTTTGAGAATCGTTTTTTTTATCCGGTTCATTTTACATTGTTGTGCCGGAGTAGCCTCAAAATAATCGATTTCGTATATCCGCCGCTAGTCGAACCAACAGACAATAAAAAAGGGGCTTATACCGAGATTCGATATAAGCCCCGAGTTGATAAACAATCGTTCGTCTGAAAAAGGACGAAGACCTTCTATTCGGGAAATCCTGTAAGCTGTATGTTGTCGATCGCCCACCACCAGTCATTGCCGGCATCGAATAAACCGAACGTGAGAACCACGCTTGTAGCCCATGGTGGATTTTCCAAATCGACAGTGATAGTTTCATTGGTGGACTGGTCGTTCTTAAAGTTAGGACTGGCTGAATCGGATTCCCACAGGAGCACTTCAATAGGCTCTGCGCCATCGAAGGAAGCGGTTATGTTCGCCGTCTGGCGATAGCTATCATCGAACTCCGGACGCCAGCTCGAATCGAACTTAAGCTGAACTGTACCGGCCTGAGCGCTCGAGATATCAATTGCAGGCGTGCTGAGCCATGTATCATAGGGATTATCAGCAATAGGATCTGATATGCGGTCTTGATCATCCCACTCATCCGGGTCGGCCACAGCGACGGTGCCCTGTCCTAATGTGAATTCCACGCGCCTTTGATCACCGGCAACACCGATCCACCATTCCTTGTCAGTGAAGGCCCAGCCGGCCCATTCGGTCATACCATCAGTACTTGGATCACCTATCCCGGGAATGCCACTCTCGTCAATAACCCATCCTTCCGGCGGTATTTCCGTCCAGATCTCTTCAGAACCCGCGGACTCCTCTATGCTCGTTCCCAGGACCACGCTCTCGAAATCCTCTTCAAACAACAGGATTTTTCCGACAGGAGCCGGGGCGGTAGATAATCGAATATCATCAAAGAACATCGTACCTGTGCCGCCGGCCTGCGGGTTGCTCTTATCGCCAAAGCCAATGGCAATCGTATTGACGTTGTTAAGATTCACACCCTGGTCTGCAAACGCCTGAAGGTCGATATTCCAAGCCGTCCAGATACCTGTCTGCGGTGCTTCAGGTTTATCATGATAGACCACAGCACTGCCGTTGACTGCAACATACATCTGCTCAGCGGCGTTTGTCCTGTTACCCCTGAAATAAATTATCAACGTGTTAACACCATTCTCAGTCCAGTTACGCGGATAGGTTAATGTCAGGGTCGCCTCGGAGTTCCCAACGCTGTTGTCGTAGAATAACGGTATCGACTGGTTACCGCCGTGAACGATAGTTTGCTCGGCAAAAGGAGGATTATCATAACCGACGAGAGAGCCGTTTACCGGGTTGTCGAATCCGTCCAGCCAGACATTAAATATCCTGTTGCTATTGGGGTCACTGGGGTCAAGGTCATTGTAGGACTCAAAATCGTCCACTACAAGGAAGTCGGCTGTCGTGAAACTCCAGACAAGGCCTTTCACCGGATTACCCGGGTCCGCGCTATATACTGCATCGACACGCCAGTAGTAGGCCGTGTCCCAGTCAAGTGTTCCGGGATCCAGGGTCTCATCACCGGCTGCTTTGCTGCCTTTGTACTCAGGCGAAGCTGTTGTGGCGTTCTTCACGGCATCTGTGTCTGTGCCGAGGTATATCTGGTGCGAGTCAGCGCTATCTGCCGGCTTCCAGCTCAGAATAGAGGTCTGCTTCACATCCACAGCACCATTCGATGGATTCAGGCTTCCGGCGGCGCCCGTAGTCGTAAAGCTCCAAACTTCACCTTTATAAGTTTCGAAGGCATCGAACTCATCGACACGCCAGTAATAAACCTTCTCTAATTCGAGCGGGCCGGGGCTGTAAGTTGTAGCTGCCTGGGAAAGTCCATCGGCGGCGTTATTCACATCGTCAAAACTGGTGCCGATATACACTGTGTGTAGTTTCGCACCGAAACCTACCGTCCAGCTAAGCTCTACATTCTCATCTACAAACTCGGTACCATCAGGCGGGTCGGGATCTTTGGCAGTCTTGGCAGGAATCGTAAAGCTCCAGACACTACCTTTTTGTATCGTAGTGCCGTCAGCCTGTATCTCATCAATCCGCCAGTAGTAAGTCGTGCCCGGAACAAGACCGTCCGGAAAAGCATATCCGGGGAAGCCGGCAACATAAAACTTTGCGGTTTGGTTGCCCTGGAACGTCTCGGCGGCACCGTCATTCACATTGTCAAAATTATCACCAAAATACACATCGTACGAGAGCCCGGTACCCTCCCACGTAAGGTTTATCCATGTGTCCTCATGTATAGCACCGTTAGCAGGTAACGGTTTCGAGGTACCTGCCCACCCCTTGCCGGCCATGCTCAGTACTAAAACCAAAGAAACCAGATAAATTAATTTTTTACACATAATAGTACTCCCTAAAAATAGAGTTAAGATAATTATTGATTATGCTCTGGCCACACACCAAAACATTGTGCTTTTTGTGCTTTTTTCGATATGTGAACTGCTGATTGAGATATGATAATCTTCACTCCGGGACACAAAGTCGCCGTTACCCCTAACCTTGTGCCTTGCATAATATGCATCCTCCTCTATTTGGAAAAGAATCCCAATGCAGGTGACAAAATTCACAGATATCCTACCCTTTGATTTTGCTCAGATCAGAGCAATCTCTGCGAAGCCACAAGCTCAACAAATATTATTTATACCAAATCAGCAACTTTCCCGTCAAGGAAAATCACTCAAATTATTCGTTCCTTTATCAAATAATTAATTAAAAGGGGCCTATACCGAATCATTCAGCATAGGCCCCGAATTAATACAACACCTAATTCCATTCCAACTAACATGGGAATTTAGTTGTCCTAACATCAATTTCCTAAATCAGAAGGTACTTAGTCTGCTTCATAGACAGAAACAAGATCCAACCAGAATGGAACTTCAGAGCCGGCACACAAGAACTCAAGCTTTACATCGACGTGCAGGACTTCTGAGGTAAAGTTATACTCAGCCCATTCAGTCGTCAAATCAAAGTCTGTTGCTCCCCATTCACTGACAGAGTTATCCGATGCTTTCATCTGTACGGTCAGGGGACGTGGT
>JABMRO010000562.1 GCA_013202635.1 Planctomycetota bacterium | reverse complement strand
GCCTTATTCATTCATTAGCTTATTCAAACATGCCTTTGTCGACCAGCCCAATAAGGCTCCCTTAATATATTTTTGGTTACCTTTCCGGCAGCATTTTTAGGAAGCTCGTCCCTGAATTCCACACGCTTTGGCTTTTTGTATCCGGAAAGTTGTGCAGCGCAGAATTCGATGATAGAGGCATCATCTATTTGAAGCCCTTTTTTGGGGACCACGACCGCGCAAACTGACTCACCCCAGACCTCGTCCGGGATCCCTATAACAGCTACTTCCTCCACTCCCGGATGAGTTATAATGACGTCCTCAATCTCCTTTGGGTAAATATTCTCTGCACCGCTTATGATCATATCTTTGGTCCGGCCAACGATAGTCAAATACCCTTCGCCTTCCACCTTGGCAACGTCTCCCGTATGTATCCAGCCGTCACGGATTGTTTCCCTGGTTGCCTCCTCCATCTTGTGGAAGCCGATCATGCCAAGTGGCTTCTGGGCCGAAATGATCTCGCCCGTCTCCCCTACTGGCGTATCCTGCCCTTCCTGGTCTACTACACGAATATCGGCGTTGTACATCTCCCGGCCAGTGCAATTTGCCCACTCAGCGTGGTCTTCCGGCCGAAGAACCGTAACCATGCCGGTCTCTGTTTGTCCGTACCACTGATAAAAGCCACTTTTGAATAGATCCATAGAAGCTTCAAGCACAGAAGGACTAATGACAGAGGAGCCATACCAGATTTTTTTTAGGGTTGATACATCATACTTGGTGCTACCAGGATAATTGACCATCATGGCTAGTTGTGTCGGCACCCACAGTACCACTGTCACACCGTAGCGGCCAACGGCGTCTAAAACCTCGTCCGGATCAAATCCCCTGCCCAAGATCACGGCTGTATTGCCCATCATTAGGGTTGGCTGAAGTGTGGCGTTGAGCCCACCGTTGTGAAATAAAGGCATCCCGACCATTGCAACCTCATCGCGGCCCATATCGCCTTCAACAACAAGTGCGGCATAGAGGTTGAAGTAGGCAACGTGAGAGAAAAGCACCCCCTTAGGAACGCCCGTTGTTCCACTTGTGTACATGATCACGGCTGGCAATTCTGGATCTACGGCAATTGAAGGCTCCGAAACTGGCTGACCTTCCATTAGCCCAACCATGGTGAGACCAGAGTCCAAACTCTCACCCGAAATAGCGACTAGGCGAACCGGCAGAGCGAATTCACTTTTGGCCTCTTCTACCAGTGAAATAAACTCAGGACCATAAAACAGTACCCGTGGCTCGGAATTGTTGACCACGTATATTAGTTCGGCCTTTTTGTAACGGAAATTGACAGGCACCATAATCGCTCCGCACTTTGCCACTGCGTAGTTGATGACCACAAATTCGAGACAGTTCTCAGCCATAACAGCCACACGGTCGCCTGAGCTGACTCCCAGGGAGAGCAGACCCTGTGTTAAGCGGTTGGCCAGATTGTTGAGTTGACTGTAAGTGAAATGTTGATCCCCCATGATAAGTGCCTTCTTTTGCGGGTAGCGCTTGGCATTAAGGCGGGGAATATCTCCTAAGACTCGCATTTGCGTACCTCCTTAATCGAATTTTTTGTGCTATTTTACTTAGCAAGCGATGGTTCAGATCCGAATGAGAGTTCAGCTGAAAAACCCAAATAAGTATCCACTCAATTAAGCGTTCAAAACGTCTCTTTACCCGATGTCATGTGCCAAGATACAGCCTTTTCACCGTGTCCGTTTCCAAAAGGGTCTGAGCGTCGCCCTTTAAAGTAATACGTCCCAATTCCATTACGTATGCCCAGTCGGAAACCTTGAGGGCGGCACGGGCATTTTGTTCTATGAGCAGAATGGTATTCTCTTCCTCCTTGAGCCGTTTGATCACCCCAAATATCTCCTGTACAATCAAAGGAGCTAATCCGATTGAAGGCTCATCCATCAGTATCGCCTTGGGCCGCATCATCAAAGACCGGCCTATGGCCAGCATTTGTTGCTCCCCTCCCGAAAGGGTGTTGGCCGATTGTTTGCTGCGCGTCTTCAAGAGAGGGAAGAGTTGACACACGGCGTCAAGATCCTTCTCAACTTCCCGACCTTGGCCATCTCTCAGTCGTAAGTAGGCACCCAGTCTTAAGTTATCTATCACTGATAGGGGTCCAAACAAGCGGCGGGCCTCTGGAACAACCGAAATCCCCAGCCGGATTATATCGGCCGTCGGCAACAGGGTGATACGCTGTGAGTCGAAGTACACATCTCCAGATTTCTTGCGCAACAGGCCAACAATTGCCCTGGTCAGGGTAGACTTGCCAGCCCCATTGCTCCCGATAAGTGCCACAATGCTACCCTTTTCGACCGAGAGAGACACCTTTTTGAGGACTTGAATGTTGCCATAAAAAACATCTATGTCTTTTACCTCAATCAACTTCTTCCTCCACACCCAGATATGCCTCAATGACCTCAGGTGAATGCTGAACTTCCTCAGGGGAGCCCTCAGCAATCTTGGCACCGAAGTTTAAAACCACGATCTCGTCGCAAACACTCATAATGAATTTCATGTGGTGTTCAATAACCAAAAGAGTAGTTCCCGTATCTCGAATCTGAAAGAGAGTATCTCGAAATTTTTCTGTTTCATAATCGTTGAGCCCTGATGTGGGTTCGTCAAGGATAAGCAATTTTGGCTCTGTAGCTAGAGCCCGTGCTACCTCAAGATACCTTTGCTCTCCCATGGGAAGCTTATTGGCGATCCTGTCTTTCTTTTCTACCAGCCCTAACATATTTAAATATTCCAGGCCCTGCTCGCGGATCATCCTCTCCTCTCGCCTTGCCCAGGGAAACCTGAAGCCACAAGCAAAGAACTCAGCCTTGGTTCTATAATGACGACCCAACATAACATTTTCCCAGACAGTAAAGCTTTTG
>JABMRO010000561.1 GCA_013202635.1 Planctomycetota bacterium | reverse complement strand
GCCGTAATGCTGCCACGCCTGCAACGCCGATTAGCGGCATACGCGACTTACTTGTGGTATCATACGTTATCACCAAGTTGCCAACACGCTTGTGGAATGAAAGCGAAAGGCGCTGCGATTCTTCTGCTTTCATTATGTTCTGACTCGCAACTTTTGCTTAGTCCGAGATACAACTCACTACCTTTCTACAGTTAATACCTCACAACCGCCTTTAACTATCGCGATTGTATGCTCAAAATGAGCCGAGCATTTCCTGTCTCTTGTTACCACCGTCCACCCGTTCCCAAGCGTTCGCACGCCACTTGAGCCGGCGTTAATCATCGGCTCAACAGCCAGAACCATTCCTTCGACCAAAAAAATGTCATTTGCGAGCAAATCATCGTTGACGAAATTAGGCACTCTCGGCTCTTCATGCATTTTTCTGCCGATGCCGTGTCCAACAAAGTCTTTCACAACCGAAAAACCTGCCGACTCGGCATATCGTTGCATCTCGGCAGCCACCTGGCTCCATTTAACAGACGGTGCAGATTTCGCTATTGCTATGTCAAGAACATGTTTTGTTACATCCATTAGCGTGCGCTTAATCTCGGAAATTTCGCCAATGGCAATCGTAACAGCAGCATCCGAACAATAGCCGTCAAGTCTAACGCCAAAATCAACGCTGAGAATATCACCTTCTTTAAGCTTTGCATCCTCAGTAGGAATCCCGTGAACGACCTGCTCGTTTATCGAAGCACAAATTGCACCCGGAAACGGGATTTTAGATACTGGGGTGCGGACACCCTTAAACAAGGCCTCGGCTCCGGCATCTGCGGTCATCTGCAAAGCTACGCCGTCCAACTGGGCGGTGGATACTCCCGGCTCTGCAATCTCTTTTAGTTTTAAAAGAACTTCTGCTACAACAGCACCTGCTTTACGCATTAAGTCAATTTCTCTTTGGCTGCGAAGCGTTATAGCCATTTAATTTCGTATCTCGTCTCGTGTTCCGATACACTTTCCATCGCTTCACGTCTTGACCAGGGCGTCCAGCTTCTCAAATATCGAAACCCTTACTTCGAACGGGGTTCCTTCGGCATCGAAGTCATAAACAGTGCCGTTGTTTCTATAGTAATCCACCAGCGGTTCTGTCTGCTGATGGTATGTTTTAAGACGATTAGCCACCACATCAGGGGCATCATCGGGCCGTTGAACAAGCTCGACACCGTCATTATCACAGATACCTTCGGCTGTTGGCTTCAAGTGTTCGATATGATAAACCGCCCCACACTTAGGACAACTTCTCCTGCCGGTTATTCGCTTTGCTACTACGCCGTCATCTACCTGGAGGTTCAAAACAAAATCTATCGTCATCTCGTTATCAGCCAATGACTTATCAAGCTCAACCGCCTGGTTGACGGTTCTTGGAAAACCATCCAGTAAGAAACCCGCAGCAGGGGCATTTTTAATCGCCTTGGCCATCATCTCAATTATTATTTCATCAGGCACAAGACCACCCGAATCCATATAACTTTGGGCCTTTTGCCCTAATTCGGTACCTGCGGCCCGTTCCTGCCGCAATATATCGCCGCTGGATAAATGAAGCAGACCATATTGGGCAACAATGTTCTTACACTGCGTTCCTTTGCCTGCGCCTGGTGCACCCAACAATACAATTCTCATCCATATGCTCCTTTTATCCTGCCTGCTCCACTGAAACCCTCATAGCTGCGCATTAAAAGGTTTGCTTCGATTTTCTGAACCAAGTCCAGCGAGACACTAACAACTATCAATAAGCCCGTACCGCCCAGGAACGTCGCTACACGCCAATCAATTCCCAATAATATTGAAACCAGCGACGGCACAACGGCAATTATAGACAAAAATGAGGCCCCAAAATAAGTGATTCTGGTCATTACTGTTTCCAGATAATCAGCGGTTCTGCGTCCCGGGCGAAGTCCGGGAATAAAGCTTCCCGAGTCCCGCAGGTTCTTGGCCATCTCCTTAGGCTGAAATTGCACTGTTACCCAAAAATAAGCAAACAGAAAAATCAACAGCATATACAGAACATTATAGGTATAAGCACGGGGGCCGAGTGCATCTTTCAGAGTCAGTACAAATGCCGAATCCTCGAGCCTTTCTATTTTTAACAACTGATCAATTATTATAGGGGGAAACATCATAAAACTCGATGCGAAAATTATGGGCATCACTCCGCCGTGATTAACACGGAGCGGCAAATAATGCCTCTGCCCGCCATACATCCGACGGCCTCGCATCTGCTTTGCCTGCTGAATCGGTATTCGGCGCTGGCCCTGAGTTATCAGTATCGCACCGGCTACGACAAACACAAACGCCGCTATCAGGAACAATATCTTCGCCGGGCCTACAGTACCGGGTGCTGCGCCGAGTTTTAGGTCAACATTCTGCCAAAGCGTCCAGATTGCCCAGG
>JABMRO010000560.1 GCA_013202635.1 Planctomycetota bacterium | reverse complement strand
TGATGTTCGTGGAATCAAAAGATAATATTTACGATGCGCATCGTTACAGTGCGAACAATCATGCTTTCTGGGCGTTAGGACAACTCGGCGATAAACGTGCTTTGCCTTTTCTCAGGAACCTCGTGACAGGTGAACCATGCGACCATGAAACAAACCTTTGTCAGGGCGAAATTAAAGAGGCGATACATAAATTGGAAAGAAACGGATTCAACTTGCCAAAATTTCTCTGGCGAGGTGTTCTCAATTATTAATTTCCGACAAAATATGACTCAGCGGATATTACGGCACGCTCAGATTGTGGCTGTAGAGCTTCTACGATAGGTGAAAAAATCTGCTCCCTGAAGAGGCGTTTCGAGTTCAGTTCAAGGCGATAGACTCCTTTATCATATATCATCCGGGGTTTTTACGTCTCCTCCTGTCCTTCTGCTTCCGAATCTTTTCTATCCTTTTTGCTTCAGGGCTTTCCTTTCCCAGCAGTTTGTTCTCCAGCAATTCACACATTCGTTTTCTGGCATAATATCGATTCAGTCCCTGGCTCCGGCTCTTTTGAACTTTTACTGCCAACCCGCTGGCAATATGTTTTAGATGAACACAGGTAGAACTCTTATTTACTTTCTGGCCGCCTGCACCACTGCTTCGGACGAATTTTTCCTCAATATCTTTTTCGAACAAATTACACTTCCGCATACGTTGTTCGAGTTCCGCTTTTTTTCGTTCCGTAACTCCAAAGTCGATCATATAAGGGGGCCTCTATTATATCTTAACCACCTCACCACTCTCCTTTATCTACCATAATTATAATACACTTGGCCACAGCAACGCAAGCTATTGGCAAATATGATACCCTCAGGACGAGTTCGTCGTTTAAATGGCCTCCTGGGCGCTTTAAATTGAAAGATAAAGTGTGGTCAGCGAAAGTTTTTCTCTCTTGAAATTGACTGAATATACGTTATAATACTCATATCAGAGGAGCTTCTTGATGAAGGAAACCCACATAGAGTTCAATTAGAACAGCCATCTCGAAATAAGAACGAGCCGCCGAAGGTGCGCTGCAATATCAGTAATCTTTGGAAGGATGATAAATGAAATGTAAAAATGTTATTTTTATGGCTGTTCTGTTTGCAATGCAGTTATGTAGTAGTTTATGGGCACGACCGACAACAGAGCATGAAGCAGGAATGGTAGTGACAGGCTGGCTCAAAATCGATTCACAGCCGCTCGGCATGGCTCTTGGCCAGCATGTGATGAAAGTTGAGAGCTTCAGTGATGATTATGGTGAGCCGATTTACTACATCGTTTTTTTGCAACCATCCGGTTTTGTGATTGTCTCGACGGACGATTTGGTTGAGCCGATTATCGGCTTTGTGAATGGCACTACCTATAATCCTTCACCCGAGAACCCATTAGGTGCATTGGTAACCAAGGATATGAACGGGCGAATGGCGGCAGTTCGAAGTACCTTTAGTCCTCTGGCAATTACCACATATAGAGTACAGACCAAGACTCAGAAGAAATGGAGCAACTTTATAAGTCTTGCAGAAAATCCCAGAGATTCCCTAAGCTTGATGAGTCTACGAGACAGAGACATCGATGATGTTCGTGTTGCTCCTCTTGTAGAAACCAAATGGAGTCAGGGAAAAGTCGGGGGGCATTATTGCTATAACTTCTTTACACCCAACCACTATCCGTGTGGATGTGTTGCTACAGCAATGGCTCAGTTAATGCGTTATCATCGACACCCAGAAACAGGAATTGGCGTACGTGAATTTACAATCTATGTTAACGACGTCAATGAAATCGCCTACACGCAGGGAGGCGATGGTAATGGCGGACCTTATATATGGGATGACATGGTATTTGAGCCCAATTACCTTACACCCGTAATGCAACGCAGAGCCATTGGGAAACTTTGCTCCGATGCCGGTATTGCTGTCGGGATGAGCTACACATCCGAGGCTTCAGCCGCCTATTTATCGAACGCGAGAGACGAGTTGCTTAACACTTTCCAATATAAGAATGCGATCTATGTCTACAACGGAAACATTTTTGATCCGTTCTTTCCTGATATAGGTCCAGGGCTGAACAGTATGCTTAATCCCAATCTCGATGCCCGTAGACCCGTGATTTTGAGCTTATGTGAAGAGGCACCCGATGAAGGACATGTTGTTTTAGTCGATGGGTATGGCTATAACACATCAACCTTATATCACCATCTCAATTTCGGTTGGGCCGGTAAATGTGACCTCTGGTATAATCTTCCCGATGTCAGTTGTTCAGGAGAGGAACCTTATAATTTTGTGCGTTCATGCATATACAATATATCTATTTCCAGTTCAGGAGAGATAGTCAGCGGGCGTGTTCTGCACGCTGATGGCAGACCAGCAGACGCTAACGTAGTTTGCTTGGAACATGAAGGGAAGGTTATCAGCACGTGTGAGACTAATTCAAATGGCATATTTTCATTTGTGGATGTCAACTCAAACACCAGTTATACCTTATATGTGGAGGACCGTGATTTCCCAAGCCAGCAAGTCAAGACAGGAACCTCAGAGGACGGGCATGTTGTGTCGGGAAATGTCTGGGGTGTTTATTTTCATCCGGACCCTCCGCGGCTATATGTTGACGATGATGCCGCTAATGATCCAGCACCACGTGACCCAAGCGTCTCTGATCCGGTTGAAGATGGTTCGGCCGAGCATCCCTTTGATACGATCCAAGAGGCTATAGATGCAACAATGCCTGGAGAAATAGCGATCGTACTTCAGGGCACTTATACTGGAGATGGAAACCGCGATTTGGATTTCAAGGGCAAGCCGATTACGCTTCGGTCCGAAGATCCCGATGATCCAAATGTAGTCGCTAATACAATCATAGATTGCCAAGGAAGCCCTGACGCCTTCCACCGCGGATTTGAGTTCCGTAGCGGGGAAAAGGCTACATCGGCGCTGAAAGGTCTGACCATCACCGGTGGCTTTCGCGGCTCTTATTCCGAAGGCGGTGGTATTTATTGTAGAAATAATAGTAGCCCCACAATTGCCAGTTGTATGTTCAGCGGCAACACAGCCGATAACGGCGGTGGTATATATACGAATAATAGCAGCCCAATCCTGATTAACTGCACATTCACTAACAATTCGGGCGGCGGGATGCGCAACTCGTACAGCAGCCCGACTCTGACCAACTGCATATTCACTAACAATTCGGACGGTGGGATGTTTAACCTTGAAAGTAGCCCAACCCTGACTAACTGCACATTCACTGGGAACTCCGACGCCGGGATGACAAACGATTGGTATAGCAGCCCAATCCTGACTAACTGCACCTTTACTGGGAATAGGGCGGCGATGTATGGTGGTGGGATGAACAACGCATTTGAGAGCAACCCTACACTGACCAACTGCACGTTCAATGGAAACTCGGCCGAAAATTGGGGTGGCGGAATGTTCAATGTTGACAGCAGCCCGGTCCTTACCAACTGCACATTCAGTGCGAATAGGTCAAGGTTAGGAGGCGGGATATACAATCTTCTTGCGGCCACTTCGATACTAACCAACTGCATCTTGTGGGACAACACCAATCAACAAATCTCAGGCGACAACACCGGCGCTGGAGCTGTTGTATCATACAGCAACATCCAAGGCGACTGGCCTGGTGATGGCAATATCGATTCCGATCCCCTATTTACAAATCCTGGGTTTTGGGACACGCGTGGAACCCCCGAAGATCCGAACGACGACTTCTGGGTAGACGGCGACTATCACCTAAAATCACATACCGGCCGATGGGATCCGATAAGTCAAAGCTGGGTAGTAGATGATGTCACAAGCCCATGCATTGATGCCGGTGATCCAGATACTCTGGTTGATTTAGAGCTGTTGCCCAATGGTGGTATTATCAATATGGGAACTTATGGAGGTACGTTGGAGGCAAGCAAGTCTCCGTGACTACAGCAAGTGTATTTTTCTTCTCCGGCTTAAGAGGACTGATCGAACATCCCGTATCGCCTGTTCGCCAATCCAAGGAATAATTACACTATTGATATGGAACTTTCAAGAAAAAAATGACGGGTTTTAAACGTTAAAACAGGCAAAATAATCTCAATTTTCGACAAAAATCGCTAAAAACCAACCCCAAATCTCTAAAATTATCACCAAAAAACGACAAAATCAACCACATTCTTTAGCAACCACATATTAAAACCGCAACTGTATCTGGGGTCTGTTGTCTTCTGTCTTGAGT
>JABMRO010000559.1 GCA_013202635.1 Planctomycetota bacterium | reverse complement strand
GGGCGATAGAGGGCTCGAACCTCTGACCCCCTGCATGTGAAGCAGGTGCTCTAACCAACTGAGCTAACCGCCCTACCTACACTTTCTATTAACCAGTATCCCGTATTGGATAATTTCCCAGGAACTCTATATAATTACAGACTAGAAAGGACGGAATGTCTTAGTTTAAGGTAGTAGAAATGCTTGGCAAGGTCTAAAAAGTGTGATATGTGATATTATTAAAGTATCTGGTTGCGAGGAGGACAAGATGGATAAGATCACCTTTATTGGTGCTGGAAGTTTCGTGGCTAAAAACATTTGCCGGATAACAGTTTAAAAGACTTGCAAATTTACTTCGCTGCAAAGAAATTCGCAGGGTTGCCGTCAACCAGCCACATGCGGCGTGTGTTGAAGCTGAAGGAAGCGGCTTAATGCCGAACTGACGCCGAGCGTAGCTGCAAGCTCTCGCATTTATGGCGGGGTAGTTAACTATAGCATCGTATTTCATAAACCCTGGCTGATTCATCGCCGTTGGTTTTTGTCACTCTCAAGCGTAGCTTGTAAGCTTTTGCCGGGTTAAACCTGTGTATCCTTTTTCTGTGATAGTTGCCATGCACGTTGACGAGATTTAGCCATTCATTTCCATCGAAATAAAACAGGCTGTAATCCTTCACACATTCAGGCACAGGGCCAAATTTCACCAGTTTGTCAAGATTCGTGTCAAATGTAAGATATACCGTGTCTATGACGACAGGACTTTCGAATTCAAGCTCGACCTCCTGGGGAAGTCCTCTTTTAGGGTCAGATACCCATATGTTCATCTTTTCTTCTTCAGGTCTGGATACGCCGTTTATAATGTTTTCAGGTTTATAATTAGGTCCAAGTGAACTTGACGCGCTCACTTTAGCCTGACGGGCCAGGTCGTTTGGGTCTTCATTTCTCATTTTGATGATGTAGCAATCGTCTTTCAGAAGTTGCTGCTGAAGCTCACGAATATGGTTTTTTATCTCTCTGGGCGTAGCGTCGTATTTATTGCAGAGATATGCGGATGTCCCGGCAGCTTGTCCCATTACCGCGCATGTAGCCATGATCCTCGTCGTTCCAAGAGCCACGTGAGTTACACTTATGTTTCTACCCACCATCATCAGGTTTTCGATGTTTACGGAGTAAAGACACCGATACGGGATGCTGTAAGGCTGTTTTAGATTAGTAAGAATCACCGGTTCCTCAGGCTCGTAAATCCCTTTGGGTGGATGCAAATCTATGGGGAAGCCTCCATAAGCGACTCGGTCATCGAAAAGAACCGCTGATTCAACGTCGTTTTGAGTTAGAATATACTCGCCCATGAACCGTCTTGATTCACGCTTCCCCGGAACAGATCCAACCCATTCTAAGGCATAATTCTCAGCGCCATGGTCGCCGTGATTTTTTATATGGTCCCAAACGCCGAACAGGCATCTCCATAGCTCATCTCTTATCTTTTCGTTATCCTTGATGGTATTTAACATGCCTCCGTATTCTATCCACCAAAATCCCCCGCTTATCCTGCCGTGGTTTCTAAAAGGCAAATCATCTTCTGTAGGATAATCGTGAGCCCACGATGGAGGTTGGTACTTGATAGGTCTACCCATATCTCGCGTCCAAAACATTATCGAGCTTCCCAGCGTGTGGTCATCGGCTTTTTCGGGAGCCCTGCTTTCGTCGAATTCGCTGCGAGCTTCTCTCCCCATCCTGTAATCTGCTCCTGCATCGAAAGCCACGGTACCATCGCCCGTTGCATCTATGACTATCCTGCCTTTGAAATCGAAGCTTTTCTCAGTTCCAAGCTGAGAAGCCTTTACTCCCACTATACGATTTCCGTCCATTATAGCTCCTCTGGCAAAGGTGTTAAGGTAAAGGTCAATCTTTTCCTCTTTTGCAACTGTCTCCCAAAGCACCATATCCCAGATCGAGTTTACGTGGGCGTTTATTATGGGGGAGTGGTTTCTGTGTCTGTTTTCCATGAGCAACTCTTCTATGACCCCGGTTTCCCCTGCGTTTATTAAACCGGACTGGGGGTCTGAAGCGCCGCCGATGCCTACCCTTATCTCGCTTGAGGAGTTTCCACCTAAAACTGGCCTATCTTGAATCAGAGCGGTAGAACATCCATGTCTGGCGGCTGTGATCGCGGCGCAAATGCCAGCAAGACCGCCTCCAGCCACAATAACGTCATATACACTATCTTTTTCCCCCATTTTAGCCTCCCTATGCGAGCTTTTTTGAAATGATAGTAGATTTCTTTTTCTCCATCCACAACTTTTCCGCCGATTCTAGCTGATTATCCGCTGTCGGGGTAGTTGTACCTTTTGCCTGAGGGGTTGTTAAGCCCTTGTACTCGTTCACATGATTAGTGACACATCCTCTTTTCCTGAATATTCTTTTCACAACTCTGTTATCATGGTTATTTGTCAACTTAACCCCCTTTGCTTGCTTGAGAACATCCTTAGTATAATGTATTTCTAATTGCATGGTCAATGTGGTAATTGGGGTTTGTTGACCTACCTTTGGGAAGTAGACCCTAATTGAGATTGATAGGGTGAGTAAAG
>JABMRO010000558.1 GCA_013202635.1 Planctomycetota bacterium | reverse complement strand
GCGTTTTATGCGTTCATTAAAGCTCCGGGCGGCTCGGGTAGCAAGTTTGTAGAAAAGGCGATTGCCAGCAATGTGCTCATTATACCGGGAAATGTATTCAGCGAAAAAGATACACATTTCAGGATAAGCTACGCGACCAGTGACGCCAAGATACAAGAGGGGATAGAAATTCTCCGCAGCCTCACATAAGCGAAACAGTTTTAATTCTTCACTTTATGTTTTTTACTTGACCACTTAAAAGAAAACAGACAGAATTGCCGCGCAATTATAAAAGAGCACAGGTGCACAAGAGCATAAGTGTGCAAGGATCTATATGAACACAGATATGATTTTCGGCACGGTAGGGGGGTTGGGGCTATTTCTGTATGGTATGATGCAGATGTCTGACGGCCTTAAAAAAGTCGCCGGCAAGAAACTCAAAGACATCCTGGAATCAATGACCAAAAGACGGATTTTTGGTTTTCTGGTTGGTGCCGGCACCACAGCTTTAATCCAATCAAGCTCTGCTGCAACCGTTATGGTGGTCGGCTTCGTGAACGCAGGACTGCTTACTCTCAAACAGGCAATATCCGTAATTATCGGCACGAATGTCGGCACAACAGCGACGGCGTGGCTGGTTTCCATATCAGGGTTTGAGGCATTCAAGGTGACTGATTACGCACTTCCAGCCGTTGCTATCGGCTTTGCCCTTCAGATATTCGGTAGAACACAAAGGTCGAAAAATATAGGGCAAATCCTCGTCGGTTTTGGCATTTTGTTTATTGGCATATGTTTTATGAAAGACGCCTTCATCCCTCTGAAAGATAGTGAAGTTACACATAAAGCATTGATATGGTTTGGGCGTAATCCGCTTTTGGCCATTTTGGCTGGAACGGTTATAACAATGCTGCTGCAAAGCAGCTCGGCTTCGGTTGCATTGATTCAGATGCTGGCTATTCAGGGAGCGTTCGGTAATGACTGGAAACAGGTTTTACTGGTGGTAATACCGTTCATACTCGGTGATAACATCGGCACAACAATTACGGCTCAGCTTGCGGCCCTTCAGGCCAATCGCAACGCGCGTCGAGCCGCCTGGGCACATACGATGTTCAATGTTATCGGGGCTTTTATCTGTTTCTGGTTCATCGCTCAGGTGGGCAAACTTGTTGATATAATCACACCCTGGGGACTCAACGAAACAACGATCGCCGTCTCCATCGCGGTTACTCACACAACCATAAAAATCTTCGAGGCGGTATTCTTCCTGCCTCTGACGGGTGTCCTGGAAAAACTGGTACTTAAGCTGGTACCGCAAAAGCCGGGCGACTTACTGCTTCAGCCGACGGTATTGGAACGACACTTGTTGACAACGCCGGAGCTGGCTATGCATCAGGCCCGGCGCGAGATAGTGCGGATGGCACGAGCTTCCAAAAGGGCGGTTAATCAGGCAGTGGACGGGCTTGTTGAAAATAACATGAGAAAACTTGACATTGCGCGGACGACCGAAGATATAACGGATACTCTCCAGTACGAAATCACATCGTACCTTGCAGCTTTATCCACAAGAGAGATTTCAAATGAGATGTCGGCGGAGCTGCCGGTACTGTTGCATATGATTAACGACCTCGAGCGTATAGGCGACCACGCTGTAAACATTGTCGAGATTGCTGAACGAAAAATAGAGCAAAAGCTTACCTTTAGCGACTTTGCACTGACCGAGGCTGCTCAATTGAAAAAAGAGGCAGAGCAGATGTGTGATTATATCATAACAGCCCTGGAAAATAATGATACTGAAGCCGCCAAATCAGCGCTGGTTAATGAAGATAACCTCAACAAGATGCAGATAGTTCTTCGCCGCAGCCATGTTCAGCGTATGAGCGAGGGCCTCTGCTCGCCTGAGGCAGGGCTGATATTTATCGACCTGGTTGATAATATCGAAAAAATCGGCGACCACCTCACCAATATCGCACAAGCGGTAATAGGCGGCCTACAATGGGCGGAGGACGAGCCGAAAATTTCTGCCAATCCCGAACGAGATATTGACAAACCTTAAAAAACAAATCTTGCAATCACAGAAAAACTCGCTTGACCGGTGATACCAAAACAGATAAAACTACCGCGCCATTGGTGTATGATGCGATATACAATACGATGTAAGGGAACAATATGATCAAAGAGATGATTTTCGGGATAGCAGGGGGATTGGGCCTGTTCCTGTTTGGCATGGGGATAATGTCGAACGGTCTGAAGCAGATCGCAGGGCAGAAACTTAAAGATATCCTCGGTGCACTTACGAAGCATCGGGTTCTTGGAGTCCTGATGGGGGCGCTTACAACGGCTCTGATTCAGTCGAGTTCTGCTACAACGGTGATGATTGTTGGATTTGTCAATGCAGGGCTTTTGACTTTAAGACAGGCGCTGTGCGTCGTTCTTGGTGCAAATATAGGGACAACGTTTACGGCGTGGCTGGTTTCAACATTTGGGCTTGGGGGACTGAAGATAACAGCCTACGCACTTCCAGCTATTGGCATTGGTTTTCTGCTGCGGACTGTGGGCAAAACACGGAAGATAAAAAGCTTTGGCAACATATTGCTGGGGTTTGGAATTCTGTTTATAGGCATTGGGTTCATGAAGGATGCATTTAGTCCTCTTAGGGATAGTACTGAGGTTCAAAGAGCACTTATTTGGTTAGGACAGAACCCATTGCTGGCAGTGTTGGCGGGGACGGTTTTGACGATGTTGCTGCAGAGCAGTTCAGCCTCTATTATGATTGTACAGGTTCTGGCCTTCCAGGGCGCCTTTGGAACGGACTGGCATGTTGCGGCTCAGGTCGCGATACCGTTTATCTTAGGCGATAACATCGGTACAACAATTACGGCAGAGTTGGCGGCACTTCAGACATCACGAAATTCGAAGCGTGTAGCGAGAGGGCATACGATGTTCAATGTCATAGGCGTCGCTTATATGCTCCCATTAGTCTGGACCGGCTTGTTTGGCAATATTGTCGAATGGATCACGCCGTTCGAACTCTCACAAAGTACGATTATGATCCACATAGCTGTTGCGCACAGTATGTTTAACGTGTTCAACGCGATTGTGTTCACGGCAATTGTTGGCTGGCTGGAAGCGATAGTAACAAAGATTGTGCCTATCACGGAGGATGAATTAGCCCAACAGCCTGTCGCTCTGGAAAAGCACCTGCTTAATACGCCGGTGATAGCATTAGAGCAGACGAAACGTGAAATCATTCGTATGGCGAAAACAGCTAAAAAAGCACTTAGATTCTCTATCAGCGGAATCATTGATGATAACAGAAAAGAACTTGGGTCGGTAAGGGAAATAGAAGACTTTGTCGATGTATTTCAGCTCGAAATCACATCATATCTTTCAGCGTTATCTCGCAGACACTTATCGGATGAAGTATCTATTGAGCTGCCGGTACTTTTGCATACGGTTAATGACCTCGAACGTATAAGTGACCATGCCGTTAATATTGTCGAGATTGCTGAACGCAAGATAGAGCAAAAACTTCCATTTAGCGATTCGGCGATGACAGAGGCTGAGCAACTAAGAAAAGAAATAGACCAGATGTTTGATAATGTCATAACAGCATTGGAAAATAATGATATTGAAGCGGCCAAATCAGCAGCTTTGACCAATGAGAATAATCTCAACAAGATGCAGATGGAGTTTCGCCGCAGCCATGTCCAGCGTATGACCGAAAGCGTCTGCACAGCGGAAACCGGCCTGATATTCATCGACCTGGTTGACAATATCGAAAAAATCGGCGACCACCTCACGAATATTGCACAAGCGATAATAGGCGGGCTGCAATGGGAGGGGGTCAAGCCGAAAGTGGTGGATATATCGTAGATTCCCGCTCCCTTTTCGGCAGGGATGACAATATTATTTACTAACCTCTATTTATATTGCCAAATCGGCAATAT
>JABMRO010000557.1 GCA_013202635.1 Planctomycetota bacterium | reverse complement strand
TTGTTCGCCCGGTGCTGAATCGTGGGATCTTCGCTTTTTGGGCGATTGGTCCAGCCGAATCCAAAGAAGACCGGCTTCTTTACCGGCGTCATCTTCAGGATGTTCCAGCGGATATGGTATGTGCCCTCGGCGAAATTGATCGGCTCCAGCCAGTTAATGGGAACCCCAGGCTCGACTTCCATCCCGAGG
Organism: Planctomycetota bacterium; assembly: GCA_013202635.1. Lineage (GTDB taxonomy): Bacteria > Planctomycetota > Phycisphaerae > Sedimentisphaerales > Anaerobacaceae > NIOZ-UU13. The sequence continues at coordinate 5,268 of JABMRO010000557.1, read as the reverse complement.
TGGAAATCCCAGTCCTCATACAGACGCTTATCGCCCGGGTGGGTAACCTCCTCATCGAAAAGGACGAACTTGCTTTTAGGTCCGCTGAAGGTGCGGGCGTCGTTTCGCCACACATGCAGGTCCTGCGGCTTGTCCCAGGCGATTGATACGAGGTCGTAGTCTCCATCTCCGTCCAAGTCAGCCGCTCGTGTGCCCAAATGGCTTTCAATCCCCGTAGAGACTATGTGCTCGACGAACGTGCCGGTCCCGTCATTCTCCCAGACGGCCACTTTCTTTGGCCCGCGGTGCTCGCCAGCGACAATGTCGACGTCGCCGTCGCGGTCTAGATCAAGTACGTCCATGCTGTTGGTCGTATCCTGCCGCACCACCGTGTGCAAATGCCATCTCGGATCATCATCGGCGCCTGCTTGTGCCCACCAGTACACACCATTGGCCTTGCCGTTGGCTGTCGAAACCACGATATCGGTCCGCCCGTCTCCATTTACGTCGGCCGCGTAGAATCGGTCAGCGTATTTGTCGGGCATCGCTCCCACGGGGTGCATCTCCCATGCACTCGATCCGTCGCCCGGGTTTGCCCACCAGGCGACTCTCTGTCCATCGATAGTTGAGCAGACGTCTATGTCTCCGTCGCCGTCTATGTCGGCAGTCCCGACACCTTCCCCGTAGGCGGCGGCCGCGATCGTCACCTGGTGCCAAGACTCTTTTTCGGGCAAGTGGGGGACCTTAAAGTAGTGTATCTTCCCGACATTCAGGATCATCTCAGGCGGGCCGCCGGTCACGATCTGGGCAAGTGCGTAACCCTGGCTGCTTAGATTGTGGTCGGCTTGGCCCATGTCGCCAATCTGCTGATATCGCCAGGCCTTCACGTCATTCCCGGTGGCCTCGAGCCAGTAGACCCTGCCGGTTCGGTTCATCGCAATCACATCCGGCATAATGTCCGCATCGGCATCGAAAGCCAGCAACGCATCCACTTCGATGGGTAACTCCGATCGCTCCCACTTGCCTGTCATGTCAGTGCCCGGGTTGCGGTAGAAGTATTTCCCCGACACGATATCGGCGTATCCATCACCGGTGAAATCGTTCATCGCCACGCCGAATGCCTTACCGATGCGACTGCCATCGACGTGGATGTACTTCCATTTATTCAAAGGCAGTGACCTGCTGCGGAGGACCTCGGGAGCGGTGAGGTTTTCCCACAGATCAATCTGGCGCGTCTTGGACCAGTTAGCCCCGAACACATCCAGGTCCCCGTCACTGCCAATATCCACCACACGAATGCTGTGCGAGCCGGAGCCTGCCAATACCTGGGGTTTCCACGCCTTAGCGCCATCTCTGCTCAAGTAAACTGTCACTTCATCAGGATCGGAGCCCTGGTGCATCTCAGCGGCCACCACATCCACCATCCCGTCACCGTTGATATCGCCGGTCCCGAGAGAGTGGATGACTGTTTCTACTTCCGGATCAATGACATGTTCTTTCCATTCGGGCGATTTCGCATCAGGAGGAGCTTTGTACCATGCAATGCGATAAACTCCGCCTCTTTTCTCCGCAGGAGCAAGGACCACATCTTTACGACCGTCGCCATCGATGTCGGCTACACGTACTGTACAATCCTTATGGGTCCAGGCCGTCGAGAATACATGCTCAACCCAGTTATCGCCGGCAACATCAGACGGTGTCTCGTACCAGCGGCTGCCTGTGACGATGTCCGGAAAGCTGTCGTCGTCCAGTTTGGCTACATCCAGCCCCTCGCCGAGAGGGCAGGCCACCTGCCGGTGGATCCATTTCCACAGGCTTTTCTGAAGCCATATCTCCAGGACGTTTCCGTCTCCCCCCTGCTGCCGCGTGATAACGTCAAGATCCTTGTCACCGTCCAGGTCGGCAAGTTCGATATCATGTGCTCGCACATCGCCGATCACATGCATCCGCCAGTGGAGACCTCGAACGTGGAAATTTTCAAACCAGACGAGCCGTTTGTGATTGTACCAATCGGAGATGACGATGTCCATGTCGCCGTCACGGTCCATATCGCCAACTTCTGCGTCCGTGCTCCAGCCGTCGTCACCAGCGCTGACCGAATGCCGGATCCAGTTGGGGTACTCATACCAGAGCAGTTCGCCTCCCGTCCCGGCGACTATTAGGTCTGTGAAACCGTCGCCGTTGATGTCGCCGACTGCTTTGACGTGCATGTTGTCGGGCCCGGCTGCATCGACCACAACATGCCGAAACGAAACGGGCCCGGCTTTGGGCAAACCTGCACAGCAGGTCGTCTCCAGGAAGATCAGCAATCCGGCCGCAACCCAAATGGCCGTTGAGCAATACACTGTGAGAACTCGATTCGATAAAATAGAAGTCAGATCCATTATTCACCTCGATCTTTCTGATTGAACCATGTCACCTAATATGAGGCGCATCGAGATGCCAACCACACGTCTCGTGAGCCTCATGCCGCTATTATCACCAAACCCCACTCCACTGCAATGGAGCACACACTGATAGGAAATTTGATGTTCACTGATGGGACAATCATAGCGCGCCACACCACATCGTTCAAGGAAAATCAGAGGATTTCCTCGGCATACGGGCGGAAAAAAATACTTCCTTGACAGGCTTGTACGAACATAATAGATTTTACTTAAGCCGGTTCAGATTGAACGTAAAAAAGGAGGTATGTTAATCATGAAATTAAGTCTCGATTCGATCGGATATGGAGGGTATTTTACCGCTCATGGGGAACAAGCTGACCTTGAGGAAGCCATGAAAAGGGCAGCAAGATTCGGTTATGATGCAATTTGTATTTATGCCCACCGTCCTATTGGTTTTCCCATGGACATAGATGAGGACCGTCGTAAGAAACTTTTGGATTTAGCCCACGAGCTTGATCTTGAGTTCGGCGGCGTTGTGTGCTGTACGAACTTCCAGGAAGCCAACCACGTGCTCTTGTATTCACAGGAAAAAGAAATAATGTACATAAGATCCGCTATTGATCTGGCGAAAGACTTAGGAGCCAAAGTAGTCCGCATTCTTGCGGCATTCTATGGCTATTTCCAGAATCCATATGCGAACCAGGGGTACGGCTCGCCGGCTTTCGAATCACGTTCCAGGAGAGTTTCAAGAAATGAGGACTTTCTGGAGGCGTGGCATCAGGTCAGGAAAGGCCTTACAGAAGTAGCATTGTATGCCCGGGACAAAGGTATTGACCTGGCACTACAGACCCACCCTGAGATTACAGGTAACAATGAAGAAACCCTGGCAATGATTGAAGAAGTGGGTGTCGAGAGCTTGAAAGTGGGGCTTGATCTACCGTTACTCGAAGCATTCGACCATGAATTTGTAAAGAATACCGTCTATAGCATGAAGGGGCTTATGGTTTACTCACATACCATAACTCTGGCGAAATCTGCCACAGTAGGCGGGGCTCCTTACAGTTGGGAGGAGGTAACGCCGGGCGGGCCTAAGGACACGCTGCCGTGGGAGGTATTTCTAAAGGCTTGTAAGGATATTGGCTACAATGGCTACCTGTCCCACGAGCAGTGCTCGCCGATTATTGTAAAAGGTCATAAACTCGGTACTCTTGAGACGATTGACCAGCGCTACATAGATGCCCATCGCTTCTTTAGCGGCCTGTTAAAGAAGCTTGATTGCTACAGTGGCCACAAGGGGGTATGATGCAGGATTGCCGATGATGTTCAGGCAGCCATGGGGACGCAGACGCTGGATTTGCGATATAATAAAAGTCGAAAGAAGCGATAGAAGAATGTAGGCACATTACCGTACTGTGCAGGAAAACATATTTTGAGGACTGATGTGATGTCTCACAAAGGAAAGTTCATGTCAAATTGCAGCCGAAGAGATTTTATCAAAACATCAGGGAGTATATTAGGTGGTGCAGCTTTGGGTGGATTGACGCTTGGTTGCCATAATAAAGAAGTTTCGCCTTCTGGTTGGAGTGACTTTAGATATGCCATGTGCAATGAGAGTATGGCTGAATTAAGTTGGGCAGAACAATGTCAAATCGTAAGTAATGCTGGTTATAAGGGAATTGAAATCGCGGCGTTTACTCTGGTTAAAGAAAGAGTGGGAGAAATAAACCCAGCAAGGCGAAAAGAGATGGCTTCTGTCATGAGAAGTGTTGGCATCGAATGCGCCGGCCTTCATTGGTTATTGGCACCGTCGCCAAAAGGAATGCACTTTACTACACCTGATGCTGCTGTCGCCAAAAAAACCATCGCTTATTTTCACGAACTTATCGACTTTTGTGGTGACCTCAACGGACCTTATATGATTTTTGGTTCTCCGAAACAACGTAATACAAAGAACATTTCTATTGAAGAGGCTAAAAAGTATTTTGCTGAAAACCTTGTAACAGTTGCCGATCATGCTCAACAACGCGGCATTAAAATACTTATCGAACCTTTAGGTAAACGCACAACTGATGTCGTTAATACCTTAGCAGAAGCTCTGAAGCTGGCAAAACAAGTCAATCATCCGGCAATTCAAATAATGTTTGATTTTAGTAATACTGTTGATGAAACCGAGCCTTTTGATGTCCTGCTGCGAAAATACTACAAGTATATTCATCACATTCATGTCCAGGAAATGAGTGGTAAATATCTTGGTACAGGAACAGCGGTGAATGATTATGTGAAGGCCTTTCAGGCACTTAAGGATTTAAGATATGATAAGTGGATATCTCTCGAAGTATTTGATTTTTCACCCGGTGGCAAAAGAATCGCCGAAGAATCAATGAATACTCTGAAACAAATCGAAAGCAAATTGATTTAACAGCGAGGCTACATGGATTTTGGTAACTATGGCAAATCTTCAAACATGAACTGAGAAGGAGGATACAAATTATGAGAATTCCAAAAATAAATATAATACTGTTTATAGTTCTTAATTTGATATTGGCTATAACGGCAACCGCTGGGGAGAACTGGCTGCAATTTAAATATGATTCTGGGCATTCGGGCAATGTTCCCGATAGAAGTGTGACTACCCCTCTTGGTCTTATTGGTGCGATTCCGCTAACTGATGCTATCTTTACTGCTCCAGTAGTAGAAGATGGATGTGTTTATGTTGTGGACGGGTCAGGAGTTGCTTTTTGCCTCGATGTTGCTACGACGAACATCGTCTGGAAATTTCGGAGCCAGGGCGGCAAAGTCAACTGCAATAACGTATCATCGCCGGCCATTGCAGGACGCTATCTTCACTTCGGCACAATGGCAGGATCTTACTACGTACTTGATAAAGCCAGTGGAGACGTAG